>CAMBXM010000004.1 GCA_945871815.1 Singulisphaera sp. GP187 | reverse complement strand
CGCCGCCATCGCCCGCCATCGCCGCCAACTCCCGTTCGATCTGCGCGCCGGCCAGCGCTGACACTGTCGAACGCGTGCGTTCGGCCTTGCCCGTGCGATCGACTTCTTTGGCGACCAAGAAGTGCCGATCCGCGAATGCCGCCACCTGCGGCAAGTGCGTCACGATGACGACCTGATGGTGGGTCGCGACTTCGCCGAGCTTGTGCCCGACTTGCAGCCCGAGCCGCCCGCCGATCTCGGCGTCGATCTCGTCGAGCACCAACAGCGGTACGCGGTCCTGGTCGGCCAATGTCTTCTTGATCGCCAGCACGATGCGTGCGAGCTCACCGCCTGACGCCGTCTCGCGCATCGATCGAAACGGCTCACCCGGGTTGATGCGCACTTCGATATCCACCGGCACCGGTCCATGCTCGTTGGCGATCCCCAGCAATTCGTCATCGACGAACTCGTCGGCCATCGCCACGCGAACCACGGTGTGCGCCATGCCGAGGTCCTTCAACTCCGCGCCAATGCTCGCCGTGAACGGGTCCGCCGCCTTGCGCCGCGCGCGCAGCAGCTTGCGGCCGATCCCCGCGGCGGTCGCGATCGCCTGCCGGAGCGCGGTGGCAAGCGCTTCGGGATTGCAACTCTCGCCGTGCTTGTCGAGTTCGGCGGTCACCTCGGCCAGCGTGCGCCGAAAGTCAGCCTCGGTCGGGCCAAAGCGCCGCAGTGCGGACTGGATCGCATCGAGCCGAGCTTCGACCTCCTCGAGGCGCGCCGGATCGAGATCGAGGCGCGCCAGCCCTGACTGCACGTTGCGGCAAACGTTTGCCAGCATGTCCTCGACCGAGGCGATCTCCTCGGCCGCCTCCTCCAGTCGGCGATCGACTTCGGCAGCATCGCGCAACTGGCGCGAGGCCTTCGCAACCTGGTCTGCAGCGCACGCTTCGTCGTCCTGCAGCACACGCAGCGCCGTCTGCAACCGCTGCCGCACAGCGTCGAGGTTGGACAGGATCTGGTGCTCCTGTTCGAGAGCCGTCAGTTCGCCATCGACGAGTTGGAGCTCCTGCATCTGCTGCTGCTGGAACCGCAAGAACTCGAGCCGCTGCTGCGACTGCTTCTGCCCGGCCGTCGCCTCCTGCAGGGCCCGCTGCGCCGCGCGCGCCAACGCCAGGGCCGCGCCAAACTGCCCGCGCAGGGCCGCCGTGCCAGCGAACGCGTCGAGGGTCTCGCACTGGATCTCGGGCCGCATCAACGCCCGCGAGTCGCCTTGGCCGTGGATCTCGACGAGGTGTTCGCCGAGCGTGCGCAGCGCCGTGAGGGTCGCCGGTCGCCCGCCGATGCGGCAGCGGCTCTTGCCCTGCGCATCGACGATCCGCGTCACCAGCAAGAGGTCGTCGTCGACGGTGCCAGAGCAGAGTTCTTGCACGAGCGCCGTGATCGCCTTCGAACGGTCGCCGCCGCCAAGCCGAAACTCACCGTCGATCTGCATCTCGCTCTCGTCGCGACGCACCAGCCCGCTTGGTGCCTTCTCGCCGCGCAGCAGTTTGAGTGCCGTGATCAGCAGCGACTTGCCGCCGCCGGTTTCGCCGGAGATGACGTTTAGGCCGCTGTCGAGAGCGAGTTCGGCCGACTCGATCAGCGCCAGGTTGCGGACATGCAGAGTGTGGAGCATGGGTCGAAGCGCCCTAACATAGACCGAACATCGGGGTCGACCGCAACAGGCGGGAGCGGAATCGTCGAGCGGAAGGGCGGCGGGGTGGCGGGGTGCGCCCTTCGCTTGGAGCCGGCACGGGGGATGGGCCGCGCGCCTTCGAGCGGGCCGCTCGTTCGCGACGGACCTCGCCTCTCGAAGGATCTGCGCGCGCGGACTGCTCGCGTTCGCAGGCCCCCTCGCGGTAGGATGCGCGCCGCGGGCGCTCGTAGCTCAATTGGATAGAGCTCCAGACTTCGGATCTGGAGGTTGCAGGTTCAAGTCCTGCCGGGCGTACCAGTTCGCAAGCAGCCCCCGCTCGGCCGCGGGCGCGACCGTTGGGGAGAAGCCACTCCAGCTGGGCTCCAGCCCTGGCTCCAAGCTCTCGATACTTGAAAATCAGCACTCTGAGTGCCAATTTTCAATCATGATCGGGCGCGAAGGTTACCTCCAGCAGATCCGGGATGCCCTGGACCGCAGCCCCATTGCGATGCTCATCGGCCCGCGGCAATGCGGCAAGTCGACACTCGCTCGCGCGATCGCCAGTACCGGGAGAGCCACGTTCTTCGACCTCGAAGACCCGACCGCCAGCGCCGCCCTGTCGCAGCCGATGACCGCGCTGCGCGATCTCACGGGGCTCGTCGTCCTCGACGAAGTGCAGCGGCAGCCGGACCTCTTCCCCGTGCTCCGCGTGCTGGCTGACCGCGCTGCGTCGAAGACGCGCTTCCTGTTGCTCGGCAGTGCGTCGCCGTCGCTCGCACGGCAGGCCGCCGAGTCCCTCGCGGGCCGTGTCGCGATCGTCGAACTGCGCGGCTTCGACACGCACGAAGTCGGACCCTCGCACACGAACGCACTCTGGCAACGCGGCGGCTTCCCGCGCTCGTTCCTCGCCGACAGCGACGAGACGAGTTGGCGCTGGCGACAGGACTTCCTCGCGACCTTCGTCGAGCGCGACCTCTCGGTGCTCGGCTTCGGCATGGCGCCCGCCGCGATGCGCCGCTTCTGGACCATGCTGTCGCACATGCACGGGCAGGTGTGGAACGCATCGGAGATCGCGTCGTCGATGGGCGTGTCGCCGCACACGACGCGCAAGTACCTCGATGCCCTCGAGCAGACCTTCATGGTGCGTGTGCTCCAGCCATGGCACGAGAACGTGGGCAAGCGGCTCGTGAAGAGCCCGAAGATCTGGTTGCGCGACAGCGGACTGTTCCACGCCCTGCAGGGGATCCAGAACCACGGACAGCTGCTCGCGCACCCGAAACTCGGCGTGTCGTGGGAAGGCTTCGCGATGGAAGAAGTGCTCGCGGCCTTCCGTCCCGATCAGGCCTGGTTCTACGCCGTGCACTCGGGCTCGGAGCTCGATCTGTTCTTCCTGCACCGCGGCAAACGCATCGGCGTGGAGTTCAAGCATCAGGACGCGCCGCGCACGACGAAGTCGATGCACGTGGCGATGACGGACCTTGGGTTGGATCGACTGTGGGTCGTGTATCCGGGAGTTCGCCGCTATGCGCTGACGGAGCGCATCGAGGTGGTGCCGCTGGCGAACGTGCGGGAGGTCGTGGAGCAGGCGTAGGCAGAGGCGATCAGAATCTCGACGTCACTCGCCGCACGACTCACCGCGCTCCGCCGGCTCCGCCTTCCCCTTCCCCGCCGCAGAGTCCTTCCGCTCCTTCTCCACTCGCGCCGATTGCTCGTCGAAGAACGCGAACACCCTGCTCACCATCTCCGCGTTCTGCGTGATCGAGCGGACGTGGTCGCCGCCGGCGAGCTCTTCGTAGCGAACGGGCACCTCGAGTCGCTTCATCTCCTCGACCCAGCTGCGCACCGTCGCGACGGGGACCAAGCGATCCTTGTCGCCGGAGACGACATACACCGGCGTCTTCTTCAACTGCTTCAGCATGTCCATGGGGCCACCGAGTGCCGGTGCCAGAGGTGCGAGCCCGGCCCACAGCTCGTTGCGCGTGGCACCGAGGTACACCGTGCCCGCCCCGCCCATCGAGTGCCCCATCAAGAACCGCCGCTTCTCGTCGATGCGCAGTTCCTTCTCGACGATGCCGAGCACGTGGAAGACATCCTTCTCGCTGAGTTCGCCGAGGTTCTCCGGGTCCTTCTTGGTGCCGAAGTACGGACCGTCCTTGCCCTTGCCGCGGCTGCCGTACCAACCGCGTTCGTTGAACCCGTACGGCGCCACGACGACATAGCCGCGTGCCTCCGCCTCGTCGACGATGCCGCGGTAGCCGATCACCTGCTCGGGATTGCTGCCGAGCCCGTGTAGCAAGACGACCAGCGGCGCGGGACGCGCTTCGTCGTAGTCAGTGGGCACGTAGAGCGCGTAGTCGATGTCGCGCTTCGCTTCTTCCATGTGGTAGCTGCGAACAAGGACCTTGCCCTTCGCGAGCTTGCTTTGCGATTCCGTCGCCGATGGCGCGCCGCCGGTCGCGCTGGCGTCCGCTTGCGCGAAGCTCGGCGCGCAGAACGCGGCGAAGAGCACGGCGGCGGAGAGTGCGGGGAGCCAGGCGCGTCGCAGTGGGGTCAGCATGGTGGCCCATGGTCGCAGAGATCGCCTCCCGTTGCACCCCGGGGCTGGGCTGTGGAGCTGGGGAGTGCGCCGAAGTCGGAGCGCCGGGTCTCCCCGAGCCGGCTTCTCACCAGTGGTACAGCATCCCGTAGACCACCACCCCCGTCACCGACACGTACAACCAGATCGGCGCGGTCACCTTCGCCCACTTGCGATGCTGCTCGCGCCGATCCTTCAGCCCGAGCCACACAGTCCGCAGGATCAATGGCACCTGCACCACCGCCAGCACCACGTGCGAGATCAGCAGCGCGTAATAGAACGTCTTCACCGCGCCTTCGCCGCGGAACGTCACCGGCTCGCAGGTCGCGTGGTAGAGCAGATAGCAGCACAAGAACAACGCCGAGACGCCGGTCGCCGCCAGCATCAACTTCTTGTGCAGCTCGATGCGGCCTTGTTTGACCGCGACGAGGCCGGCAACGATGAGCACGGTTGCGAGCGCGTTGAGCGACGCGTCGACGTCGGCGAGGAAGCGGAAGTCCATCGAAGCGAACATGATTGGTTCAGACTGCGTCGCGCGCGCTGCGGCGCGTGACCACCCAGGTCGAGAGCGAGAACGTGCACACCGCGAAGATCGCCGTGCCCAAGAGACAGACCGAGAACGACGGGATGCCCACGACCGGACCTTCCTGCAGCGCGTGCCGCAACGCCCCCACGCCATACGTCATCGGGTCGCACCACCGCACCCAAGCCATCAGCGGATGCGCGTCTTCCATCGGGAAGAACGCGCCCGACAGCAGCAGCATCGGCATCAGCACCAGCATCATGATGCCGTGGTAGCCAGCAGTGCTGTCCATCACCCACGCCAGCGCGAAGCCCATCCCGGTCACCGACAGCGCGACCAGATAGAGAACCGCGAGGCCCAGCAGAGCGCTGCCGATCGTCAGCGGCACGCCCGCCAATGGCGCGAGCAGCAAGAACAGCACACCCAACGAGAACCCCAGCGTCGTGCCGCCGAGGATCTTGCCGAGTGCGATCGCCGCGCGCGGAACCGGCGCCACCAGCACGCCCTGAAGGAACCCTTCTTTGCGGTCCTCGATCACCGTGATCGTGCTGAAGATCGCCGTGAACAGCGCGATCATCGCCAGCGTCCCGACGAAGAAGTAGCTGCCGTAGTCCTGGCCGCCCGGTTTGAACGAGCCGTGCAGTGCGCCCGTGAACAGGAGCCAGAAGATCACCGGCTGCAGCAGCGAGCCCGTGACGCGCGAACGATCGCGAAGGAAGCGCACGATCTCGCGGTGCGCGAGCGCCAGCGCCGCGGTCAGCATCGGCGTGCGAACAGGTGTGGGAGATGTCATTCCTTGCGCCTCCGCTTCTTCTTCGGTTCTTCGGGCGGAGCTACGACGAAGCGCTTGCCCGTGAGGTGCAAGAACACATCGGCGAGCGACGGATGCGCCAGCGAGACGCGCAGGATGCGGTCGCCGAAGCGGTCGATCAACTTGGACACCAACTCGTGAACGCGTGGCCCGTCGCAGCGCAGCATCGTCTCGACCACCTTGGGGTCGACGCCGAGTTGGGCGCGGATGTCGGCGGCGAGCGCCAGTGGGTTCTGCGCTTCGATCTCGAGCACTTGCCCGCCGACCATGCGCATCAGCTCACCCGGCGTTCCCGCGGCGACGATCGCGCCGCCGTCGAGCAACGTGAGTCGATCGGCCTCGGCGGCCTCGTCCATCAGATGCGTCGTGAACAACACCGTGATGCCCGTCTGCTTCTTCAGCAGCGACCACATGTCGCGCCGCGCGGCGGGATCGAGGCCGGTGCTCGCTTCGTCGAGCAGTACCAGCGCCGGTCGATGCAGCAGCGCCTTGCAGATCTCGACGCGACGACGCAGCCCGCCCGACAGTTCGCCGGTGCGATCGTTGCTGCGATCCTTCAGGTCGGCGTGTTCCAGCAGTTCAGAGCTGCGGCGATCGAGCTCTGCCCGCGGCATCCCATAGAGGCGGCCGGCGTAGCGGAGGTTCTCGAGAACGGTCAGCTTCTTGTCGACTGCCGGCGACTGGAACACGACGCCGATGCGCCTGCGCACGGCGGCCGGGTCCTGTGCGAGATCGATGCCGAACATCGACACGTTGCCCTGCTGCGGCGGCACGATCGTCGACAGGATCTTGAACAACGTCGACTTGCCCGAGCCGTTGGGCCCGAGAAAGCCGTGTGCAGATCCCTCGGCAACCGAGAAGTCGATGTTGCGCAGCGCCTGCCGTTCGCCATAGGCAAACGAGAGGCCGCGTGCCGTCACTGCTGCAGGCGTGGTCATAAGGGGAATACAGCGTCTTGCCGGTCGAGCACCATCACCGTCAGCAAGAGCGGCAGGTAGACGAGCGACACCAAGAAGGTGAGTCGCATCGCCGACTCCCAGCGTGTGCACGCGGCCAGGACCGCGGGCACGAAGAACATCGCATCGAGGCAGACCGCGGTTGCGAGGTAGACCTCGCCCGACATGCCGACGACAAAGGGCAGCAGGCTCGCGATGCCGAGACCGGCAACATAGAGCAGCATCGTCGAGCGCGTGCTCGCTCCGTCGGGGTCGACGACCGGCAGCATGCGCATTCCTGCTCGCGCGTAGTCGTGGCGGTAGCGCCACGCAATCGCGAGGAAGTGCGGAATCTGCCAGCAAAACAGGATCATGAACAAGATCAGGGCACCAAAGCCGAGCTTGTTCGTGACCGCCGCAAAGCCCACAACCGGCGGCAAGGCGCCGGGGATCGCGCCCATCAGCGTGTTGAGCGGCGTTCGCATCTTCATCGGCGTGTAGACCAACACGTAGCTGAACAGGATCAGAAAGCACACCAGCGCCGCGAGTGGTGACGACCACAACAGCAGCGTGCCTTCGCCTAGGATCGCCACGACGATGCCGAACCACAGCACTTGCTTGGGCTGTAGGCGACCCGACGGCAGTGGTCGTGACTGCGTGCGGTGCATCAGCGCATCGAGTTCGCGCTCGCGGTACATGTTGAGTGCCGCCGATGCCACGGCGACGAGAAAGGTGCCGAGAGTCGTCGCGGCGACGATTCCGAGCGGCGGCATACCGTGCGGCGTCCAGCCGAGGAAGCAGCCGGCCACGACCGCAAAAACGGCCATCGCCGACAGCCGCGGCTTGCCGAGTTCGAGAAAGCTCGCGATCGTGCCCTTGCGCGAAATCGTCGCCGCCGGAGCTACCGCTGCGTTCGTCAGCCTGGGATCAACCACGGGCGACCTCGGGAGCGCGCGCAGTGCCGCGAAACACGTGGGCGGCGAGCAGGCTTGCGGTGACTGTCAGCAGCGAGCCAGCAAGCACGTGCGAACTGATCAGCGAGGCGCGCACGAGCTGCTCCACGTTCTCGGGGCTCTTGCCGGTCCGGATCAGCAGGGCAACGAAACCGAGCACGAGCTGCACGACCAGCAACCACAGCAACCAACGCGAGAGCGATTTGATACCAGGCACTGCGGCAAACCGGCCGGCGGCCAAACCCGCGGCGATCAGCACGAGCAGGAAGACGACCAGCGCGTTGGCAACGTGGGTCCACAGGGCATGCTCGCTTCCGGAGTGGCGGGCGATCGCGCCAATGATGGTCTGCACGACCAGCGCCACGACGGCGATGACCGCCATGCGGCGTCCGGCGCCAGTGGACGGATGGGCGATCGCCTTCGTTGCGGCATAGCGGCGCGACAGCCGGTAGGCAGTGACGGCAAAGGTCGCGATCGTCAATTGCGCCAGCGTGCCATGTAGGCTCGACATCGCGACCGGCGTGTTGTTGAGCACGCCGACCCCACCGACCACTCCTTGCACGAGGATCAGGGCGAGCCCGAGGATCGCGGCGCGGCCACCGGCGGTCGCCAGAGCCCTTCGGCGATACAGATCCACCACGAGGGTGAGCGACAACAGGCCCGCGATCGCGCCGGCGATGCGATGGAAGTGCTCCAAGAACCCCGCGAGAGTCGTAAGGCTGCTCGCGGGCATCAGCTGCCCGTCCGACAACGGCCAGTCGGCATAGGCCATGCCTGAGCCGGTGCTGGTCACCATGGCACCCTTGAGGATGACCACGATGGTCCACGCGACCATTGCGACCGCCAGGCGGAATGGCGCAGAGCCGAGTTCGGCCGCGGGCGCAAGTTGGGGGGAAGAGACGCTGGACGCGGTCATTGCTGGGGCAGGGGCCGGCGGTCAGCCGCGGGCAAGGGCACTTGGCCTCGCCTTCGTCCGCACCCGCGCTGGTGATGCAGCGGAGCTGCCCTGGGTGCCGGCGCCGACGCGGCGGGCCGAACACAATGCCGTAGGGGGCCGCAATTTTCACCAGCGGCAGTACACGAGATCAGCGCCGTCGGCCGGATTTACGGCGACAGCGCTGCATCGATCCTCTTCGAGTCAGCGGCCTTGTGGCCGTCGGACTCAGCGACCGCGAAGCGGCGCGGCGTTCTGCTGCGGCTGCGCGTTCGAGTCAAACGCCTCCCACATCGGGCGCTCGTGGTCCTTGACCTCCGAGGTACCAACGACGCGGTCGAGCTCGTTCGACGGGCGGGTCGACGCGGTGGCCAGAAGATCCTCGATCTCCATGTCGGCGTCCCCGCCCAGGCTCCTGGCCTGCTCCAGGAAGCCGACCGCTTGGTTCGACTCGCCGATGCGCAGGTAGCAGATGCCGAGGTTCTTGAACGCGGCACTGCGCAGCGCCGGCGGCGCTTCACCTGCCGGGGCCAGGGTCAGCTCCGCGATCGCGCGCTGCCAGCGGCGCTCGTTCATGAACTGCTCGCCGCGGTACATGTGCGCCAGCGTGGCCGAGCTCACCTGCTCGCCGAGGACATCAAACGACTGGATCTCGATCCACGGCGCATCCTGGAACGTGTTGCGCACGACGCCCGTGATCTGCAGACGGTCATACATGCTCATCTCGTAGACCTGCTGCAGTTGCGAGCCGGCCTTCGGATAGAACATGTTGCCGAAGAGGTCTTCGTAGGCCTGGCGCTGCCAGAGAGGCTGTTCGTCAGCCCACACGTAGACGTTCGCGTAGTCCGCCGGCGTGAAGCGCGTGAAGAACGGGTTGCTGATTTTGCCCAGCGACGCAAACTGGACGGTGAACTGCACCGTCACATTGCGGAACGCATCGGGCGTGTGGCGAAGGGTCGTCAGCGTCGTGACGACAGGACTTCCGACTTGGAGGATTGTTTCCTGTGCCGGCAGAGCAGCAGCGCACAGGACCAGCGTGGCAAGCAGCGACGTCTTCATGGTTTCAACTCGTTTCGGGTTCGTGAAGGGGCTCAATCGGTCAATCGCTCCATCAATCGACGCAGCGCCTGGTCCAACAGCTCGTCTGGAACCTCCTCGCCCGACTTGACGAGTTGACGCAGGAGCCGCACGCGTTCCGCTTTCGGAATCTCACGGTTCATCAGTTCCTGCACGACACGATCGACGGACTCGGCTGGATGCTTTGACAAAGCTGAATGACCTGGTTGCGAGAGAGCGATGGGGGGCGGCCCCCGACGTGCATGTATCGGAGTTCGCGCGTTTGCAGCTTGACCCGGTTTCGTACGACTCCTTGCGCAACGCTCGCTCGCGGAGGCGCTACAGCCCCGCCGCCATGGTGACATGCGCACCTTCGTCAAGCAGAGGATCACGCGAGTCCGATCTGGTGCGGAATCCAACGCCGACCCAGATGATGCCGATGATTCGTACAACCGCCTTGCTCGCACTCGCCTTGTCCGCCGTCAATCTCGACAACCGAGCGCTCGCGCAAGAAGTCATCCTCAGTGAGTTCGGGGTCGGGCCGACGGGTGGCTTCGTCGAACTGCACAACCGCGGCGCAACCACAGCGGACATCTCGGCCTGGTCGCTATTTCTCGCAACTCCGACTGTGGGCATGCCGCGCACCTACTGGTGGGGCTTCCGCCCAGCATCGACGATTCCCGCAGGCGGCTTCTTGGTCGTGCGCTGGCTGCAGCCGCTACCCAGCGCGCCGGTGTCGGGCGAAGTGTTCACCGGCGCAACCAACGCCTACTTCCTGTTCGGGCTCGGCGGCGAAGCTCTGCCGCTGCAGCAGGGCGCGTTGGCGCTGTTCCGTTCGCAATCCAGCGCTTTGATGAGCACGCCAAGCATCATCAACGACTGGGTCAGTTGGGGCGGCAACGGACTCTCGCGCGAGGATCTCGCGGTCCAGAATGGCGCCTGGCGCACCGGCAGCAGAACCCCTTCGCTCAGCAACGGCTGCTCGCTGGCGCGTCATCCCGGGCGCGAGTGGAGCACCACGCCCGATCTCGCGTGGTTCGTCGATACGACGCCAACGCCCGGAGCCGCCAACGTCGGCGCCGCGTCCCTGCAGTCGCTCGGATCGCCGTGCACCCCGATCGGCCACCAACTGCTCGGGGCGCCGACGCTCAACGCGCTGTCACTGCCCGTCCTTGGCAACTCGTCGTTTGGCTTCACGATCGACAACACGACCGGGGTATTCGCCGAGTGGTGCATCCTCGCGCTCACGGCGACGACGATGCCCGGTCGCAACGATCTGCTTCCTCCCGCTCCAGGCGGCGAGAGCTGCTACGTGCTGATCGATCCGTCGACGTCCTTCGGCAGTTACTGGCAGCACACCTCGCTGCTTCGCACCACGCTGCCGCTGTCACTACAAGGCTTGCCAGCAGCACTCGCAGGCCAGAGCTTCGCCGTGCAGGCGATTGTTCTCGACCTCTACAGCAGCGCTTGGCCGCCGTACAAAGGCGTGACCAACGCGGTCACCGTGACTCTGGGCAACTGAGCAAAGCGCGGGCACGGGGGCCGCTGGCCGCCGGCGCCGGTGCTCATTCGTGCGCGGCTTCGCGCTGACGTCGACGGAGCACACGCTCTGGTACTTCGCCCTCGCGCCACACGAACGCGATCGAACTACTGCCCCACTGGCGGAGATCGACATCGAGATCGTCGTCGAAATCGTCCTCGTCGATCACGCCCGCTTCGAAGTGGAACACGAGGCATCCGCCAGGCGCGAGGCGATGCGCCAGCTGACGCGCGCGGTAGATCGACTTGACCGGATCTTCTTCGACCAGAGAGTACGGCGGGTCGAGGAAGACGACGTTGGGAGCAGGTGCGGCGTCGCCGAGATTCGGCGGTTCCCACGCATCGGCGCGCACCACGATGCCGCGCTCGACAGCGTCGTCGCCGAGCATCTTCAGGTTGCCGCGGAGGATCTCGAGCGCACGGTTGTTCTTCTCGACGAACACCACCTGCTTGGCGCCGCGCGACAGCGCTTCGATGCCAGTGGCACCCGTGCCGGCGAACTGGTCCCACACCACCGCATCGACGAGGTCTTCGCCGAGGATGTTGAAGATCGCCGCCTTGACCTGACCGAGGAGCGGCCGCGTACCGAGACCGCGCACGCTGCGCAGCACGCGACTGCCATAGACGCCGGCGATGACCTTGAGGCTCATGAATGGACTCCGCGCAGCGGATGCTGCGTTGGCGCGGTATCCTGTCCAATCGCCGACGCAGGCGCAACAGCGCGTCCACGGCAGCCCGCGCGAGCCCCTGCGGGCGAACCTCCACGTGAACCCTAGTTTCCCCCTTCTTGCTATTCGCGTGGCAGACGTCGAGTTTGCCCTCGAATCCGGGCGCGTCTACCTGCTGGGTAGAGCTGCGCAGTGCGACTTCTGTCCGCCGGGCGGCGATGTCCCCGAAATGGCGCTCACCATTCGCCTCCACGAGGGCACGGCACTCGTTGCTGCGCCGGGCCAGCAGCAGCCGTTTGCGTTGCGACTCGGGGGCACGGCGCGGCTTGCGGGCATCGAGATCCAGGTCGTCGCCGATCGCGGGGAAGCGCTGATCCTGCCTCTTCCCGCACCTCAGCGGGCGATGGCTCCGGCCGCGGTCCCCGCCGCTTCTCTGCCCCGGACAACGCCGGCGGCGAAGAGCCCATCTGCTCCGGTCGCAACCGGAGAACGCACGTTTACGGATCTGCTGGCACACGAACTGCGGCACACGCCCTGGTACGTGCTCTCACTGCTGCTGCACGCACTGCTGCTGATGGCAGCTTGGTTGTTGCTCGGTTCCCCACCACCACCGCCAGAAGCACCGGCGCGCTACGGTTTCGAAGCCGAGGCTGCAAGCGACGGCAACGCGCCGCAGGGGCCCGAGGAGATTCCGGTCGAGTTGGAGACGAGCGAGACTCGCGACCTCCAGATCGATCCCGCTCCCGCGAGCCAAGCAAGCGACGAAGCGAACGATGCACCGCCGGCCGACATGATGCGCGACGAGCCACTGCTGCTGATCGGCGGCGAACGCATCCCGAAGCGAAGCGGCTCTGGCGCCACGGTTGCGCCATCGGGCGCCACTGGCACCGACGGCGGGGACCCGATCGCGGGTGGCGGCGGCAGCGGCGGCTTTCGCCAAACGGTCTCCGATCTGCGCAAGAGCGGCCTCGAGATCGTGTTCGTCTTCGACAGCACAGGCTCGATGGGCAGCAGCATCACTGCGACCAAGAGCGGCATCGCCGCCATGCTCGAGGTCCTGGGCGCACTCGTGCCCGATGCACGTTTCTCCTTGATCACCTATCGCGACAAAGGTGCTGGCGAAGAGTACCTCGTGCGCAGCCTGCCGCTCTGCCACGACTTCTTCGCTGCCGTCAACTTCATGCAGACGATCGCGGCCGATGGCGGTGGCGACACGCCCGAGGCCGTACTCGCAGGCCTGCGCGAAGCCGTCGATCAACGATGGACGCCTGGGGCGCGACGCGTGATCGTGCTTGCCGGCGACGCTCCGCCGCACGTGCGCGAACTCCGCGCCCTGCTCGACAGCGTGCGCCGCTTCAGCAACCTCGCCGGCTCGTCGGTGCACACGCTGCTCACCAATGGCGAACGCAGCGGCGCAGCAGAGTCCTTTGCCAGAATCGCGCAGCTCGGACACGGCCTGTGCTGTCCGATCGAGGATCAGCAACGCCTCCTGCGCAAGGTGCTCACACTGTCGTTTGGCAACGAGTTCGAACAAGACATCGATGCCGTGCTGAAGCGCTTTGCTGCCGAACGCGACTCGCCGCCAACCTGGGCCCGGGACCTCGCTCGCCGCGGTGGACCGGATCTGTTGACCGCGCTCGACGTCAAGTCGGTACCCACGACACTGGTTCATGCGCTCGTGCGCCGGCCATCGCGCGCCGTGCTCTTGGACTTGGTCCAGGCCCTCGCTGGCGACTCGCTGCAGAGCCCCGCCCGCAACGCCATCGCGCACGTCCTGCGCGAGACTCTGGACCTGCCAGCGGCACCGACCGACCCGGAACGCCCCAAACCGCTCACTCCGACCGAGGCCGCGGCACTGCGAAAGAAGATCGCGCAGTTGTCCGACTGATCGCGCCCCCGCTTGTGCTTTGCGAGGGCTCACCTACTCTGCCGAGGTGCCCCTGTTGGACGCGTTCGCCCGCCCGCTAGAGAACCTGCGCTTGTCGGTCACCGACCGCTGCAATCTGCGGTGTCAGTACTGCATGCCGGAGAAGGAGTACTCCTGGCTGCCGCAACCGAGTGTGCTGACCTTCGAAGAGATCGAGCGCGTGCTCGGGATCTTCCTGCGCCTCGGCGTCAAGAAGGTCCGCCTGACTGGCGGCGAACCGCTGCTGCGCCGCGACCTCGAAGTGTTGGTCGCCATGGTCGCCAGGCAAACGGGCCTGCGGGAACTGGCGATGACGACCAATGGCGTACTGCTCGCCGACAAGGCTGAGCTCCTGCGCAAGGCCGGCCTGCAGCGCTTGACCGTCAGCCTCGACACGCTCGACGCCGCGACCTTCCGTCTGCTGGCACGTCGCGACGACCTCGACAAGGTCATCGGCGGCATCGACGCTGCACGCGCAGCCGGCTTCGTCGATCTCAAGCTCGACACCGTCGCTATTGCTGGCGTCAACGATCACGAAGTGCCGGCACTGCTCGCGTTCGCCAAGGAGCGCTCGGCGGAGATCCGCTTCATCGAGTACATGGATGTCGGCGGCGCGACGCAGTGGAAGCCAGAGTCGGTGGTGTCGCGAGCGCAGCTGCTGGCCTCGATCGAACGCGTTCACGGCACCGTGACGCCGATGCCGCGCGACAGCGCTCCTGCCGAACGCTTCTCACTTCCCGACGGAACCGTGTTCGGCGTGATCGCATCGGTGACGCAGCCCTTCTGCGCGACCTGCGACCGCAGTCGATTGACCGCCGACGGCATGTGGCTCAAGTGCCTCTACGCCACGACGGGCACGGACCTGCGCGGCTTGCTGAGAACCGGCGTAAGCGACGCCGAGATCGCCGGGGTCATCACCACAGAATGGCACGCACGGCGCGATCGCGGCGCGGAAGTGCGCGCCGGCATTGTCGATCGCAAGCCGCTGGTCGAGCGCGATGAGTTGCGGGCCACGCCACATCTCGAGATGCACACGCGCGGCGGCTGAGTTCGCCTCGCTCACAGCTCATCTGGAAGACCACTTCTGCCTGCGAGCTCGCCAGCAGGGCCGGCGACAGCGGTGGCCAACTTCGCAGTCACCCCGCTAAACTTCGCGCCAACGGAAGCGGTCGGCGAGGGCGTGACAGCACCACACCGACCCCGCGATCAGGGCGCCAGGGAAGACCCAAAGGTGCCAAACCCAAAGATGCGCGTCGGCCTTGCCTTGTGCGAGCACCGAACCCCACGACCCCGCTTGCACTCCCGGGCCGATGCCGAGAAACGACAGGGTCGATTCGGCCACGATGGCGTGGGCCATGCAGAACGCAGCCACCACCGCTGCCTGACCACGCAACGATGGCCACAGGTGGCCACGAAACAGGGCAAACCCGCGAACTCCGAGGTCGCGTGCCGTGGCCACGAACTCGCGTTCGCGCAGCGACAGCAACTCGCCGCGCACCGACCGGGCAAAGCTGGGCCACATCGTCGCGGCAAACGCGGCGACCACTGCCATCGGCGAACTGCCAAAGCACGCACCGATGGCCAGCAGCAGCAGGAGCGTCGGAAAACAAACAAAGACCTCGATCGCCTGGAGCACGATGCGGTCCACGACGCCGCGTCGCATGCCCGCGAGCGCACCGAGCGCAATGCCGATCGCAGCCGCCAGCGCGACACCGACGAGGCTCGTGCCGATCGTGCTGCGCGCCCCGTTGATGAGTCGCGCGAGCACGCAGCGGCCGGTGTCGTCGGTGCCAAAGGGGTGAGCCCACGACGGACCTTCGCGCATGTGGTCGAGATCGGTGGCCGACGGACTGGTCGGCCACAGCGGGCCAAAGACCGTCACCAGCAACAGCACGCAAGCGATGACCACCGGCCACCGCGAGCGACGCCGGGCGCCGTCGAAGCCAAGAAGTGCACTCATGCCGCGAGGCGCACACGCGGATCGACCGCACGGTGCAACAGGTCCGACAGCACAAACCCGGCGAGCGTCGTCGCCGACATTCCCAATGTGACCGCCATGACCATCGCATGATCCTGGCTCTGCACCGCTGCCCACGCGAGCCGGCCAACACCTTCGATCGAGAACACCGTCTCGACGACGATCGAGCCAGCGACCAGCATCGGCAGCAAGCTCCCGGTCAACGTGGCCAGCGGCGAAAGCGCCGCGCGCAGGACTCTTCGGCGGCGCTGCGCCGGCTCGAAACCCCAGGCCTCCAGGTTCTGCGCAAACGGCATCGCCGAGGTCCGCGCCACCGATTCTCGCAGGAAGCGCACGATCAGGAGTATCGGCCCGATCGCCATCACGACGACCGGCAGTACCAGATGGTGCGCTCGGTCGAGCAGGGCCGCGAGCCACCCACTCGCCTCGCCGTCGCTCATCAGTCCACTGGCAGGAAACCAATCGAACACCGGCCCCGCAAACCACAGCAGCAACAACGTCGCCACCAGCACGTCGGGCAACCCGGCGACCACGAACATCGTCCCGCTCGCCATGCGATCAGCGCGCGAACCCGTGCGCATGCCGAGCCACGCGCCGAGTGGAATGCCGATGGCCAGCGCCAGCACCAGCGCCAATGAGCCGAGCAGCAGGGACACCGGCACAGCGCGCAGCAACCGCGCCTGCCACTCGACCGGATCTTCGCCCGGCCCGCAGAATCGGAACCGCGCCGCGTTGGACAGCCACGTGCCGTAACGCCGAATCACCGGCACGGGCTGCAGTGTCACGGCATCGACCAACCCGTACCGAATGCGCAACCGCGCGAGCGCAACGTCCCGATCGGAACCCGCCGATGACTCGACGTGTTCGGTGCGCTTCGCCACTTCGAGGGCGGCGCGGTCGATCGGCGCGAGATCCAGCACGAGGAACGTCACGAACGTGACGCCCAGCAGACTCACGCAAGCCCACAGGATTCGTAGCAACGACCAACGCAGCATGGTCAGCGTGCGTCTTCCTCGGTCGAAGGCAAGGCGGCAAGCCCAGGACCTTCGACGATGACGGCGACGATCGCGATCCTGGTCTCTTCCCACGCGGCCCAGGGATCGCGCCCACGGTGATACTCCAGTGTCAGTATGGGCACGTTCAACGTGCGTCCGACCCAACTCCCGAGCGACCCCGGTGTCGGCGACATGTCCCCGGAATCGCGCACGGGATAGCCGCTGCGTGCAGCGAACAACGCGGCGCTCGCCGCCGCCGCCGCCGGCCCGTCGTAGTTGATGAAGTGATCGTCGCGCCAACTGTGCGCCACGATCACGAGGTCGAAGTTGCCATCCAGAATCAGATCGTGCACGACGCGCGACTCGGGTTGGCTCAGTGGCTTGATGCCGAAGGCGCGCACTGGCTTGAAGTTCTTCGCCGGGTAGTTGCGATTGAGATCGACGCCGTTGGCGTTGCCGCGGGTCTTCATCGCCGTGCCGTCGGGATTGGCGTCTTCCAGAATGGTCAACGTCACACGGTCCACAGCCCCTGGCACGCCGACGAACGCCGTTGGCAGTTCCTCGGTTGCGACTCGTCCTTCGCGCTCGTCACCATGGATGCCCCCGATCCACAACACGCGCCGCGGCCCGTGCCCGATCGAAGCGACGCGCAATGGGCGACCCTTCACGCTGGTCCCCAAGGCGCGCCACGCAAGCTCAGGGCGCGGCATCGGCGCGGTCGCATCGACCGCAGTGCGGAGTCTCTCGGCCTCGGCTCGCCGCTTCTGGGAGTAGGTCGGGGCGCAACCAGCGCAGGCTGCGAGCGCGAGCGCGAGCCCGAAACGAGACCAATGCATGGCGCGGAGGATATCGCGCTGCGGACTCCGCTCCATTCCTTCCGATGCAAGGTTGATGCGCAGCCTGCTCGAACCACCGACCGCGACCACTACGCAACCGAGCCGCGCCGCCGCGGAACGGGCAACGGTGGACACCGCGGCGATGGACCGCGCGATCGACCGAACAGTGCACGCAGCGACGCTGGCCACCCGCATCGCGGTCTATGCGATCTCGGCAACCGCGCTCCGAGCGGCGGCCTTCGGCCCGCACCTGCTGCTCGGCCTGTTGATCGGCGATTTTCTCGGCACCGTGGCACTCGCGACCAAGAGTTGGCGCCATGCCCCGGCAGCGGCTGCTGCCGAGCTGAGCCTGCTGGTCGTGCTGCTTGGCCTCGCCGCCTGGCAGTGGGACACGGCCACGACGCCGGAGTTGCGGGCCTTGCTCACTCTGACTGCGTTCGCGGCGCTCGCAGCTCGCGTCGGCTGGGCCTTCGGCAACCGCGACGATCGCCTGCTCTGAACGACCGGCCCTGCGGCCCGGCTGGTTCCGTGGATCGGCCGGCGCAGCAGCACCACTTCTGCTTCAGAAGCCGAACCGGCACGGGTCGTCCGGGTCGATCACGAACGTCTGCAGCCCGGTCACGAACGCACTGCCCTCGACCTCGGGCACGATTGCAGTGAACTTGCCTACCGCCACCTCGCGAACGGCCCGGGCGCGAAAGGCGGTGCCGAGCACGCTCTCCGACCGCATCCATTCGCCGACGTCCAATTCGCCCTTGGCACACAGCACCCCAAGCTTGGCCGAGGTCCCCGTGCCGCACGGCGAGCGGTCATAGGCAGCGCCCGGGCACAGCGTCAGCGAACGCGAACCCTTGCCGTCCTTGCCGTCGAGTTCGACGAACAGCTTCACGTGATCGACAACTTCGTCGACGCCTCGGTCTGGGTGCACCCCATAGACGCCGTGTTGCGTCAACGCGGTGCGCACCGCCATTGCTGCTGGCATCAACTGCGCGAGATTCTGGCGTTCCACGCGCAGGCCCAGTTGCTCGGCTTCGACGAACGCAAACCAGTTGCCGCCCCAGGCAATGTCCGCCGCGATCTTGCCGAAGCCTTCGACCATGACGATCGCGCGCTGCCGGTAGAGAAAGGACGGCACGTTGGTGATCGTCACATTGCGGACCTTGCCTGCGGCCACGTGGACCTTGCACTGCACGACCCCGACCGCGGTATCCAGGGTCACCAGCGTCTCTGGCTCTTGCCTTTCGACCATGCCCATGGCGACCGCGACCGTCGCCACGCCGATCGCACCGTGCCCGCACATGCCGAGATAGCCGACGTCGTTGGCGAAAATCACGCCGAGGTGCGCGCTCGGATCACACGGCGGCAGCAGAAAGGCCGCGACCATCGCCTCGTGGCCGCGCGGCTCCAGCACGAGGGCTCGTCGCAGCCAGTCGAGTTCGCGCTGCATCGTGGCGCGCTTCTCGACCATCGTCTCACCACGGACGATAGGCAACCCGCCGGTGATGATGCGCGTCGGCTCGCCAGCAGTGTGCGAGTCGACGGCAGTGATCGCGTTCTGGAACTGCAACATCGCGGCGCATCATGCCGTCGGAGGCAGCTCGGCGCACGATGACGCCCTCAGTCGGCGTCGCCGTCGCCGGCAATCGCGTCAGCCAGGGCGCGATGTTCGGCATTCTGGCCAGACCGTACGTGCTTCGCCTCGTTCACCGTTCGCGCGACCATCGTCACGATCGGAATCTCCGGCGGCGCGTCGATGCGAATCGGCAAGAAGGTGACGCCGACCCCGCGGCTCACGTAGAGGCGTGCATCCCCCTCGCGAAACCAACCCTGCTCGAAACCGAACTTGCTGTGGTGCAGCGGCGCCTTGCCTCGGATGCGGATCTGGCCGCCGTGGGTGTGACCGGCCAGCGTCAGGTCGACGTCGGAGGCTGCGGCTTCGAAGAAGTAGTCGGGGTGGTGCGACAGCAGGATCGCGGGCTCGTCCGGCCTGCGACCGTCGAGCGCGAGCCGCAGATCCGGCTCGCCCTCGGTCAGGTCATCGACGCCGCAGAGCCAGAAGGGCGTGCCTTGGAACGAGAGGCGCACGCCGCGATTCTCCAGCACCTCGACACCGTGATCGCGCAAGAACGCGGACCAAAGGCCAAGACCCTTGCCCCAGAAGAGGTCGTGGTTGCCCGGGACTGCGTACATGCCGAGCGGCGGTTTGAGCAGCGGCAGCGCTGTCTCGAACAACAGCAACTCGCGCTCGCGAGTGTTGATGAGATCGCCGCCGAACAGCACGAGATCAGGATTCTGCGCCGCGACGCGTTGAAAAATGCGTCGCAGGTCCACTTCGTTCATGAAGCTGCCGGCATGGAGATCCGACAGGAACGCGATCCGAAGACCGTGCAGCCCGCGCGACCGTGCCAGCAGAGGCAACTCGAGTGGCGTGAACACCAGCGCCTTCTGGATCCGACGGTGCAGCCAGCGACCGATCGGCAGCAGGTCGATGGAGCGATTGACCGCGGCCGTTCCCCACGCCACCAGACGGCGAAGCCACGTGCGCCGGCCGGTGAACAGCCCAACCGGCATCGGCACGCGCCGCTTCTCCGTCAGCATCGCTGGGATCGCGTCCTTCACGACACCAACTCTACGGCGGTGGCTTGTTGACGTTCGCGGAGGCGGTTGAACAGCGTTCGAACGCCGATGCCGAGCACTTCCGCGGTCTTTGTGCGATTGCCCTGATTGGAATCGAGCGTTCGAAGCACGAGTTCGTCCGCGACCTCTTCGAGTTTACGGCCGACGAGCGCGGCGATCGGGTCCGCGAGCAACTCCGTCGGCGCCGACGCCAATCTCGCCGCGAGGTGTGCGCCGGCACCGACACCATCGGCGAGGTTCTGCGGCTGGAGCCAACCCCGCAACTGCGGGCCGTCGATCGCCATTCCCTCGCAGAGCAGCGAAGCACGCTGGACGACGTTCTGCAGTTCGCGCACGTTGCCCGCCCACCGCCACTCGCGCAGCACCGCTTCGGCGGAGGGCGTGAACACGAGGCCCTTGCGCAAGAAGTGGCACGCCAGCGGCACGATCTCATCAGGGCGCTCGCGAAGGGGCGGCACAACGATCGGCACGACATCAAGCCGGTAGTAGAGGTCCTCGCGGAAGCGGCCTTCTTGCACGTCCTTCCACAGATCGCGATTGGTCGCCGCGACGACGCGGACGTCGACGCGCAGGGTTCGGCCACCGCCAACGCGCTGAAACTCGCCCTCTTGCAGCACACGCAGCAGCTTGCTCTGCATGGCCGCCGAGGTCTCGCCGATTTCGTCGAGGAACAGCGTGCCACCGTCTGCAAGTTCGAACAGACCCTCACGGCGACGACCGGCCCCCGTGAACGCGCCTTGTTCGTGGCCGAACAGCTCGCTTTCCAGCAGTGCCTCGGGCACGGCCGCGCAGTTGATCTTCACGAACGGCTGCTCACGGCGATCGCTGCTGCGATGCACGAGCGCAGCTACCCGCTCCTTGCCGGTGCCACTCTCGCCGCGGATCAGCACGGTGGCTTTGCTGCGCGCGACGCGCTCGACCATCGCGACGACGGCCGCGGTCTTGGGGCCCGCAACGAGCAGATCGTCGCCGACACTCTGGGCTCGGAGGAACCGGTTCTCGCGGAGCAGCTTCTTGCGTTCGCGCAGGCGCGCACAGCAAAGCTCGAGTTCGTGCAGCGCGCAGGGCTTTTCCAGGATGTCGTCGGCGCCGCCGCGCATGGCCTGGATCGCCACACCCATCGTGCCGTGTGCCGTGACGATCACAACAGGGCGATCGGGCTCGGCCTGCTTGCTCGCAGCGAGCACCGCGGTGCCATCCGCCTCGGGCATGCGCAGGTCAGTCACCACGTACTCGTAGGCATGTTGACGCAGAGCCGCGATCGCGGCCCTGCCATCGGCAACGGCATGAACCTCGAAACCCAGCGCTTGCAGGGCCTCTTCCAGAAACTCGCGTGACAACGGTTCGTCGTCGGCAAGCAGTAGCAGTTCTCGGCTCATGCAGGTGTCTTTGCGGCAGGGGACGCAGCCGGCGGAGTCGGAATCACGTAGATGGTCTCGGTCGAAGGCGACGACGGGGTCACAGGCAGGTTGGCCGCGTGCAGCGGCAGGCGGACACAGAAGCGCGCGCCTTTCTCACCCGGGTTCTGCAGCGACAGTTCGCCGCCGAGGAAGGACAAAACACGCACGGCAAGCGGCAAGCCGAGACCCGTGCCGCGCTCCTTGGTCGACACGAATGGCTCGAAGACTCGCGTCGCGAGCTCGCAAGGAACGCCTGGACCGTCGTCAGCGACGACGAGTTCGAGTCGGCCGTTGGCGATCTCCGCCGCGACGCGCACGTGGCCGAGTTCACTCCCGGACTCGAGCGCGTTGCGGAACAACACGGCGAGCACTCGGGTGACCGCGGCGGCGTCCGCACGGAGCGCACCGTCGCCAGTGAACACGAGGCGATTCTCGGGCAAGCCCGCGCTGGCGGCGGCCTCGGCGACGATCGTCGCGACAGTGGCGACTTGCGCACGGTGGGCCTCTGGCCGCGCGAACGCGAGCAGCGACTTGACGATCTCATCGACCTGATGCAGTCCCTGGCGAATGCGAGCGGCGTAGCGGCGCGCCGGCTCCCCTTCCGGGTTGCGCTCCAGCAGTTCGGCAAAGCCCATGGCCCCGTTCAGTGGGTTCTTGATCTCGTGGGCCACGCCCAGAGCCAACTCGGACAAGCCGGCAAGGCGGTCGAGACGATGCACTTCGCGTTCGAGTTCGCGGATGCGAGAGCGATCCTCCAGCAGGACCAGCTCGCCGTCGGGCAGGTCAGCGCATCGAACTCGGACACCCCCATCACCGATCGCGATGTCACCCGCATGTGCGGCCGGGAGTTCGACACCGGCCGCGCGCGCGGTGATGCACAGGCGCTCCGCTTCGTCGTTCTGGAACGTGACCGTGCCATCATGTCGACGGGCGATGACGCCGAGCGGCAGAGCCGCGAAGATCGCGTCGCGCTCGGCGACGGTTTGCGCAAGCCTCTGGTTCGTCGCCTGCAGTTGTTCGTCGACCGCGGCGGCGCGCGCCTTCAACTCGGCATAGCGCTGCTCCAGCCGGTGCGACGCCTCGATGAACGCGTCGAACCCAGCCCGCAGATCGGAGTCCGTGTTGTCTACTGCTGGTAACCCGGCCATGTGATCGTCCTCGGGTCCACTTTGGGCGCGTAGCCTGAGTGCAGATTGATCCAACGGAAATGGTCCATCGCGGCCTGCGCGGCGCGGCCCCACGGGCCCAGCGCATCGGCGTCGCCACGGCGCACGACGTCGCGCGCGGTGATGGCAACGTAGGCGTCACGGACCTCCTGTTCGCGGCGCTGGAACTCCTTGGGCTGATCCTTGGCCGTGAGGCCATCGCGACGTTCGGAGATCCTGAACAACAGTTCGCGGCAACGGCCCTGGTGGAACAGGTACGAGAACGATGGCTTGTCGCCGACTTCGGTGTGCTTCAGCTCTTCGAGTGCGCGTTCGAGCCGTTGTCTGGCTTCGTCCAGTGCTTCGTCGGCTGCCTCACCCTGACTTTGCGCACGCATCACGTCGCAACGATCGATCAGAGCCTGACTGGCCTTGAGCAACGCCTGTGCCACCAAACCGTGGTCCTGGCTCCCGTCGATCTGCGCCCGGATCGGGTCGAGGTTGGACACGACCCGCACGCGCGGCTCCACCCGCGCGATCGACTCGCCATCGGGCCGGGCTGGCTGCTGCATCGACGATGGTGCGTGCAGCGCGGGCTGTGACCGCGGCTCACCATGCGGCGCCGGTCGATCGCCGCCGGCAACTGGGACGACCATCCACTCCGGCGCGGTCGACTGCTTGGCCGCGCGTTCGGCAGTCTCGCGCTGGAGCAGTTCGACCTCGACGCGGAGTCGCTCGTAGCGCGACAGCAGATTGCCGGTGACGGCCTCTTCTTGCGCCAGTTGCAACTGCGCCCGTTCGATGGCCGGAGCCGTCGATGCCGGACCACTCTCGGTGCGCAGCACTGGAACCGAGTCCTGTTGCGGCAGTCCGAGGTCGTGCCGAATGCGCGCGTCGAGCAGTTGGTCCGCGTCCGAACGCACTTGCTGCAGTTCGCGGTTGGTCCGCTCCAGCTCGAGGCGCGCCTTGTCGGGGTCCTGCGCGCGCAGGCCAGCGACGACGATCAGCCCCAGCGTGAACGCGACGACGCGATTCACCGCAGGATCCCCCGATAGGCGTCGGCCGCAGCTTCGAGCTGCCCGAGCGCGGTGTAGGCATCGCCGATCATCTCAGCGCAGCCAGATCGCAACTGGCGGTCCTCGATCTTTGGCGCGATCTCGCGCGCCAGAGCAGGGAACTCGGCCAAGGTCATGCTGGCCTTCGCCTGCTCGTAGAGGGCCTGCACGGCCTTGTAGCGCGCCTGGTCACCCTGTTCACCCGGACGCGACTGCAGGATGCGTGTCACCGAGATCGCGCGCTGCCACTGGCGATCGGCGATGAGCTCATCCGCGAGAAACAGCACGAGCTCCGGGTCGTCTTCGCGGTGCACCAGCACCTCGAGTTCCTGGAAAGCGTTCTCTTTGTCGCCGAGCGCCAGACCGGTGCGCGCATAGAGCTGAAGTGCTTTGGTTCGATAGCGCGGCTCCAGTTCGGGCATGAATTGCCGCCGCACCGTGAGCGCCGCAGCGCGCGCCTCGACGAATCGGCCGAGTTGCATGTACGCCTCTGCGAGCAGCACGTGAGCCAACCCGCGCCTCCGATCGTCGTCGGCGTGGATCAAGAACCACTCCAGCGACTTCATCGCGAGGTCCGCATCGCCGCCACCAAGCGCGCCGTAGCCGAGCAGGAAGTGGTAATCGCGAAACTGACGATCATCGAGGTCGCCAAAATTGGGCGACTCGCGCAGCGTCAGCATGGTCTCGTGAACCCGCGATGGCCACTCGAGCCGGAACTGCGCCTCGCCGACGATCAGCCACACGTCGAGCATCTCGACGGTGTCGCGCAGTCGCATCACGCGAGCTGCCAGTTCGGTGCGGCATCGGTCGCACAGATCGCGGGTCTTCTGCGCGTCGACGGCGACAGCAGCCTGGCCGAGCAGCGCCCGACCCAGCGCGACGGTGGCGCCGGCAGCTTCCGGCGCACTGGGATAGAGCTCGAGCAGCTTGCGGCACCAGGACTCGGACTGTTCGAACCGCGCTCGTGCCTTCTGCGCATCGCGCGACTGGGTGCCGAGTTCGTTGTTGGTCTGCGCCAGCCGCAGGACAGCTGCAGGAACATGGTCGCTCGGTCGGCTCTCGTAGACCTCGCCGAAGAGCGGCAGCGCCCCTTCGAGATCCCCGCTTTCGACCAGCAGCCAACCCAGATCCATACGCACGCGCATTGCCTCGTCAGCGACGACCGGCTCGTAGCGCAGCTCGTCCTGAAGAAACGATCGGTACCAATCGCTGGCGAGCCCGCGCAGGCGTTGGCGACCCGACTCGGTCGAGGCTTCTGGTTTTCGCGTCACATGCAGCGTGGGACGCTGGCCGCTCTGGGCGTCGCCCGCATCAAACACCACATCGGCGCCAGCAGCGACGGCGATCAGTTGACCAACCATGCGTGGGTCTTGACCCTTGAGCGACAAGTCGACCGCGCAGAACTGCAGGTCGCTCTCCAGCGGCTTGCTGTCGATGCGGATGTTCCAGCCCATTGCCGTCGTCAGCTCCTGCAGCGCTTGCAGGCAATTGACCGTGCGGCGGTCGCCGGCAACGGTTGTCGCCATGCCGCTCGCGGCCGCGCCCGGCGTGACCGCGAACACCGGCTCCGCCGTCTGTGGCGCCATCGCGGCGGTGAGCAACAGTCCAAGGACAGAACTCACTTGCCCGTCCCCCCGGCACCCTCGGTCGGCTCCGCTGCTTGCTTGCGCAGATTCGCGCGGACCTGCTGCAGCTCCTTCTCGCGCGCAGCGGTATCACCTCGTTCTGCTTCGGTCCGGTAGCTGTCGCCGAGCTTCAAGTAGGCCTCGGCAACGTGGCGGTAGAGCGAACTCGGGATCTGCTTCTGCTGCAGCAAAAGCCGCGCGTAGTTGCGGCGCATCGACTCGACATCGCCATTGCGCTCAGCCTCCAACGCCATCTGGACAAGGTCGTCGGGCATCGAGTGCGCCGACCGGAGAGCCTCGGTGCGCCGCTGAAACTCCTGCGCCTTGGTGAAGTCGCCGATCTGCGTTGCATAGTGCTCGAGGGCGAGCAGCACGTTGGCCTTGCGGCCGGCGTCCAAGCGGGGTGATTCCGCGAGGTGCTGCTCGAGCAGCGTCATGGCAGAGCGGTAGTCGCGAGTCTCGGCCAGCGCGAAGGCACGCAGCACGGGATCTGCCGAGTTGGGCTTGGTGACGACCGGGTCGTGAGCCGGAGCTGGTGTCGCGTGCGCGGGATCGACAGCAAAGGACTGCGAGGTCTGGTGCGCGCTCGGCAGCATGACGAGCACGACCATGGCGACGATGTTGCCGCAGATCAGCACGCGCAGAACCTTCTCGCGAGTGCGCGAGCCGGGCTTTCTGGCCGTCGCCAACGTGTCGTTGGCGCGCAAGTCGCCATTGGCCGCCTCGAGTGCGCGCGCGCCTTCGGCAAGAGCGTGTTCCGCAGCCTTCAGCGCGTCCTTCTCGAGATCGGGTTTCGGCTTCGCTGTCGGAGCTCCGGACGCCATCAACTGGGACAGAGCATCCGCGTCACCCTTGGTGCTCGGTGGATTCGCGGTCCCGGCGGCGACTCCCGTCGGGTCTTTCACATCGTGCTTGTCGTGCGGTTCGCTCACGGTCGCTCCAGATGTCCTGTTGCAAGGCACGTAGATCGCGCCTCTGTCGAGTCCTTCATCGGCAGTCCATGCCTCTCAGCCGAAGCCTCCTTGGCAATGGCGCTGCAACTCCGGCTTCTCGTCGCCGCAGGCTGCCGTGGCAACCTGCCGCCACCTCAGTGCCAGAGCCCGGCGAACTCGCCCACGACGCGCGGGCCGATCGGTGGCGACGCCGGGATCAGCACGGTGCTGCCGGAAGCTGCCTGTTGTTGGCGCAGCTCGTCGGGAACATTGAGAAAGTGCACCATGACGCCGTTGTTCCGCAGCACGGCCGCACGCTCGCAGCATGCCTGCATCGCGCTCTTCGACAGTGCCGTGCCGTGGAAATCGACAGCGAACTCGCAACTGGCTGGCCACAGATCATCGGCCTTGACGGTTGGCAGACTCGGGTCGGAGCGCCCATCGCGACACCAACGCAGTTCGCACCGGGCCATGCCATCGCCCGAACGCGTCGTCCGGAGATCGCCGCCGAGGTCTTCGAGCTCGTAGCACTTCTGTGCCGTGACGGCATTGGCTCGCAAGGTGATGAAGGTGCCATCGTCGAGCAGTTCGACGGGCGTGCCCGCGAGCAGGACGATGGCGCGTTCGGCCACCGCGCGCACATCGCACGGCAGATCGGCGGTGGTTCTGGCCGCCTCGGTCGACGCATCGCGACGCGCCGGGGCACAGCGAGCGATCAGGTCGAACAGGCGATCGGGCATCAACGGCTTCTGCATCACCGCGAGCACGCGCGGCGAAGCCACGACCTCCTCGGGGTGCCCGCTGATCACGACGATCGGCGCGGTCCCGAGATCGAACAGCGGCAATGCCGTGCCGTCGGGAAGACGCCAATCAGTCAACACGATGTCGAACTCGTGGTACTTGGCCAGCGTCTTGGCACTCGCGACGTCGGCCGCAGTGTGTACTTCATGGCCGCGCAAGCGCAGCAAGGCGGCCAGGCCCTCGCGGATTCCCGGCTCGTCGTCGACTAGTAGGCAGCGCATGATCAGACCGTCGCCTCCAGCACGCGCGTCGGTAGCCGCAGCACGAAGCGGGCGCCGCGGCGGCCGTGTTCGCAGACAATGCTGCCGCGGTGCGCGACCATGACTTCGGCGACGAAGCCGAGGCCGAGGCCAGTGCTGCCATGACGGGAGAACCCGGACTCGAAGATGCGGGCACGAAGCTCAGGCGGCACCCCTGGACCGTCGTCTTCGACGGCGATCTCGAGCGCGTCACCATGGTTGTGAACCTCGACAGCAACGCGCGACGCGCCTGCAGCAAATGCGTTCTCGATCAGGTTGTCGAACGCACGTTCGAGCAACACCGAATCGCCGGTGACGCACGCATCGAGCGCACCGGCAACGGTGACGCCTTGGCGACGCGAAGCTGCGGCCGAGAGGATGCCCGCAAGCTTGACCATCTCGCGACGCGTCTGGCCGCAACGAGCGAAGTCGAGGTAGTGATCGATGAGTGCTGCGATGCGTTGCAACTCACTGGCGACGCCATCGACGACCTGACGACGCGGATCGTCTGCATCGATCAGCTCGCGCAGGAGCGCTGTGCCCGTGACGGCGGCGGCGAGGGGGTTGCGCAACTCGTGGCCGAGCACGCCCACCGTGTGTGCGAGGCCGCCAGCGGCCCTCACGCGATCACCTTGTGGCCCGTGCCGCGACCTGGGCGCTGGCCGAGGCTGTAGACGCGGATCTTGTTGTAGAGCGTCGTGCGGTTGATCCCGAGGATCGAGGCCGCCTTGCTGATGTTCCAGTTCGTGTCCTCGAGGACCTTGGACACCAACTGGCTCTCGATCGCGCGGATCGAACGGTCTTGCGTGTCGGCGACAAACGAGCCGCGTTCGAGTTGGTCCGAGCCGTCGAGGGCGCCGCCCGTGAAACTCGGCAGGTGGGCCTCGTCGATCATGCCACTAGGGCAGACGATGCACGCGTGTTCGATGGCATTGCGCAGTTCGCGCACGTTGCCGGGCCAGTGGTACTCGCAGAGGGTCTCCATCGCTTCCTCACCGAAGCCCGAGATCGCCTTGCCCATCTGGCGGCCGATCTGATCGAGGAAGAAGTGCGACAGCAGCGGGATGTCCTCGGGACGCTGCGCCAATTGCGGCACCGTCACCGACATCACGTTGAGGCGGTAGTAGAGATCTTCGCGGAAGCCGCCGTGTTGCACCATCTGGCGCAGATCGCGGTTGGTGCTGGCCACGATGCGGACATCAGCAGGGATGTCTTGGACACCGCCGACGCGACGGAACGTGCGCTCTTGCAGCACGCGCAACAGCTTGGCTTGCAGGCTGAGCTCCATCTCGCCGATCTCGTCGAGGAACAAGGTCCCGCCCGCGGCGACCGCAAACAGACCATCCTTGCCGTCCTTGTTGGCACCTGTGAAGGCGCCGGGCTCGTAGCCGAACAGCTCGGCTTCGAGCAGCGATTCGGTCAGCGCCGCGCAGTTGATCGCGACAAACGGACCGTGACGACGCGTGCTGCGCTCGTGAATGCAGCGGGCCACGAGTTCTTTGCCGGTGCCGCTCTGACCGGCGATCAGCACCGTGGTGTCCGGGGCGTGTGCGACCTGGTCGATGCGACTCTGCACTTCGCGGATCGCCGGCGACAGCCCGACGATTTCGGTGGCCGTTAGGCCGCGCACGCGTTCGTGCAGCCAGACGAGTTCGTTCTTCAACTGGCGCGTCTCGAGACAGCGACGCAGAACAGCCACGATGCGATCCGGCGAGAACGGCTTCTCGATCACGTCGGTCGCGCCCTTGCGCATCGCTTCCACCGTGTTGGCAACCGTGCCGTAGCCGGTCAGCACCACGACATCCGCGGGCGTCGCGCCGCGGCGCAGACGCGGGAGGATCGACAGGCCATCGGCTCCCGGCAGGTTGAGGTCGAGGAACACGACGTCGAATCCGCGCGCAGTGACGCGGCGCACGGCGTCCTCGGCCGTGACAGCGGTTTCGACGTGGAGCCCTTCCTGTTGCAGGAGTGCACGCAAACCTTCGCGAACGCCCTCTTCGTCGTCGACGATCAGGACGCGGGGGAGACCGGGGAAGCTGAGGTTCTTCATGAGCCGAACTTCGATTGCCGTTTACGGGTGCCGCACTTGCGTCGGGGGACGCTCGGCGGATCGCCTTGCCAACGGCGATATCGGCAACAGGTGCCGTCGACCTTTTGGTCAGTTGCTGAATTCAGCAGCGCTTGGCGGAAAGAACTGGGCCGGCGCTAAAGCCGCGACGCCACCGTCCGGACCATCGAAGCGTCTGGCAAAGAGCCACACGATCGAAGGAGCGACTGGGATATGGGTTTGCGAGTCAACACGAACGTCACTTCCATCAACGCGCAGCGGAACCTTGCAGCGGTTACCGAGCGCCTTAGTGGGAACTTCCGCCGACTGTCTACCGGTCTGCGCATCTCTACTGCCGCTGACGATGCCGCCGGCCTCGCGATCAGCGAGCGCCTGCGCAGTCAGGTCCGCTCGCTGGAGCAGGCCAAGCGCAACGCCAATGACGGCATCTCCTTCGTGCAGACCGCTGAAGGTGCGCTGAACGAGGTGAGCAGCATTCTGACCCGCCTGCGCGAACTGGCAGTCCAGTCGGCCAACGGCTCGGTCAGCAATCAGGACAAGGAGACGCTGGACGAAGAGTTCCAGAGCCTGATCGACGAAGTCGAACGCATCGGCAAGTCGACCGAGTTCAACGGCATCAAGCTGCTGGACGGCAGCAACAGTACCATCAGCTTCCAGGTCGGCTTCGGCACGACGGTCGGCACCGACACCCTGTCGGTAACGCTCTCGGAAGCGAGCAGCTCGTCACTGAGTCTCTCCTCGCTCGACATCGGCTCGGGCGGCCTGACTACGACCGCGATGGACACGATCGACCGAGCGATCAACTCGGTCTCGAGCCTCCGCGGAACGCTGGGCGCGATCCAGAATCGGCTGGGCAGCACGATCAACAACCTGGCGATCCAGGTCGAGAACCTGTCGGCCGCCGAGTCGCGCATCCGCGATGTCGACGTCGCCTACGAAACCGCGCAGCTGACGCGCAACTCGATCCTGCAGCAGGCGAGCATCTCGATCTTGTCGCAGGCCAACGCGCAGCCGCAGTCGGCTCTGTCACTCCTGCAAGGCTGATCGAGTCCCGGTCGCTCGAAGGACGGACGGCGTCACCCGCGAGGGTGCCGCCGTCCGTCGCATTTTCGGGCACCTACTTCGCGCCCTTGGCAGCCTCGCGCTGGGCGCTGTTGCAAAGCTCGACACCGCGGTCAAGAAATCGCGCGAGCGCCCGCCGCCCACCGTCGTCGATGGCAACGGCGAATGGCGATTCGCCCCGCGAACGCAGCAGAAAACACCGCTTCGCGCGGTTCATGCGCCTCAAGCCCACCCCCGGTCCAACCGTGAATCGACGGAGCATCGTCTAACTTTCCGGCCTCGCGCCGGTACAGCCTCAACAACAGGGTAAGCAATGGGTCTTCGCGTAAACACGAACGTCGCCTCCATCAACGCGCAGCGCAATCTGTCGCAGGTGAACGAACGACTCGGTGGCAACTTCCGCCGCCTGTCAACTGGCCTCCGCATCTCGACCGCCGCGGATGACGCGGCCGGCCTCGCGATCAGTGAGCGTCTCCGCAGCCAGGTCCGGTCGCTCGACCAGGCCAAGCGCAACGCCAACGACGGCATCTCCATGGTGCAGACCGCAGAAGGTGCGCTGAACGAAGTCAGCAGCATCCTGACGCGCCTGCGCGAACTGGCGATCCAGTCGAGCAACGGTTCGGTCAGCAACCAGGACAAGGAGACGCTGGACGAAGAGTTCCAGAGCCTCGTCAACGAAGTCAACCGCATCGGCAGCTCGACCGAGTTCAACGGCATCAAGTTGCTCGATGGCAGCAGCAGCTCGGTGAGCTTCCAGGTCGGCTTCGGCACGACCGCGGGCACCGACACGCTGTCGGTCACGCTCTCGGCCGCGCTCAGCACGTCGCTCAGCCTCAACTCGCTGGACATCGGCTCGGGTGGCACGACGACGACCGCGATCTCCGCGATCGACGGCGCGATCAACTCGGTGTCGAGCCTCCGTGGCTCGCTCGGTGCGGTCCAGAACCGCCTCGGCAGCACGATCAACAACCTGGCGATCCAGGTCGAGAACCTGTCGGCCGCCGAGTCGCGCATCCGCGACGTCGATGTCGCCTACGAAACCGCGCAGCTGACGCGCAACTCGATCCTGCAGCAGGCGAGCATCTCGATCTTGTCGCAGGCCAACTCGCAGCCGCAGTCGGCTCTGCAGTTGCTCGGCTAATCGAGCCAGGAAGGTAGACCCCGGAGGGGGCGGCGCTCCGCAAGGAGCCCGCCCCCTCCGGCGTTTCTGGACCAAGCGATCGTCAAGAACTCAGAGCCTGCGGCGGAACGGCGCCATCGCCGAGCGATCGACACCCGGGGTGAGATCGAGGAGCGCCAGCTCCACCCAACCCGAGTCGCGACTCCGCGCCCACGACGCCGAGGTCGGACGGGCTGCCGGGCGCGCGGACAGCAGGAGCGCTTCCACAGGCTGCTACCCCACCGAACGAGGGGCGCAAGGTCCGAATCGCCCACCTCGCACCGAGCTGGGATCGCCGACCCGCAGCTTCCACGCCAAGTGGCAAACGCGTCGCAGCCCCATCGCGAGACCGTCGCTGTCGAGGACTTCGACATCTGCTCCTAAAGCCACCCGCCGAACTGCCCAGAATCTCCACAGCGCGCAATCTCGCACGCCATGGGAACAACCGGGAGCAGTCACATGGGTCTCAGGGTCAACACCAACATCATCTCGATGAACGCGCAACGCAACCTGGCGCGGGTGACCGAAGCTCTGGCGGGCAACTACCGCCGCCTGTCGACCGGGCTGCGCATTGCCAGCGCCGCCGACGACGCCGCCGGCCTAGCGATCAGCGAACGCATGCGCAGCCAGATTCGCTCCTTGGAGCAGGCCAAACGCAACGCCAGCGACGGCATCTCCATGGTGCAGACGGCCGAAGGCGCGCTCAGCGAGGTCGGCGACATCATGTCACGCCTCCGCGAACTCGCGGTGCAGGCCGGTAACGGCACTATGTCCTAGACCGACCGCGACACGCTGCAACAGGAGTTCGGCGGCCTCGTCGCCGAAGTGAGTCGCATCGCTCGGTCGACCGAGTGGAACGGCATCAAGTTGCTCGACGGCACGACCAGGACGGTGTCCTTCCAAGTCGGCATCGGCACCAAGGCCGGCATCGACACGCTGGCCGTCAACTTCGGCAGCGCGCTCGCGACCGACCTCCGTATCCACACGCTCGACATCGGCGCGACCGGGAGCCCGTCGGCCGCGATCACCGCGATCGACGCCGCCATGGGCACCGTCTTGGGCTTGCGCGGCACTTTCGGCGCCGCCCAGAACCGCATGGGCTCGACGATCCGCAACATCGCCGTGCAGGTCGAGAACCTCAGTGCCTCCGAGTCTCGCATCCGCGACGTCGACATCGCCTACGAGACCGCAATGCTGACGCGCAACTCGATCTTGCAGCAGACCAGCCTCGCGATGTTGGCGCAGGCCAACTTGCTGCCGCAGTCGGCTCTCGCCCTGCTGCAGTGAGCGGCCAAGCGCGCGATGCACGATCGCAACTCTGGCGTCCAGAATCTGCGGCTGCCGAAGCCACGCTGACATCGTGCCGTCGTGGTGTTGTTCGACAACACGACGGAAAACCCCACACTCTGGCCGCAAGACTCACCACGGAAGTGCCGATTAACACGACGGCGGCCGCCAGCAACGGTGCTCGCCACCACACACCAGGGGAACGCAACCAGGGAAATCAATGGGTCTTCGAGTCAACACCAACGTCGCGTCGATCAACGCGCAACGTAATCTGTCGTCGGTCAACGAGCGGCTATCGGGCAACTTCCGCAAGCTCTCGACCGGCCTTCGTATCTCGACCGCCGCGGATGACGCAGCCGGGCTTGCGATCAGCGAGCGTCTCCGCTCGCAGATTCGGTCGCTCGACCAAGCGAAGCGCAACGCCAATGACGGCATCTCCCTCGTTCAGACCGCCGAAGGCGCGCTGAATGAAGTGAGCAGCATCCTGACGCGCTTGCGCGAGCTGTCGATCCAATCGAGCAACGGTTCCGTGTCGAACGCCGACAAGGAGACGCTCGACCAGGAGTTCCAGAGCCTCGTCAACGAGGTCAACCGCATCGGCAGTTCGACGGAGTTCAGCGGCATCAAGCTGCTGGACGGGTCCACGAGCTCGGTGAGCTTCCAGGTCGGCTTCGGCACGACGTCGGGCACGGACACGATCTCGGTGTCGCTCTCTGCCGCACTGAGCACGTCGCTGAGCCTGAACTCACTCGACATCGGCTCGGGCGGGGTGCCGACGACGGCGATCACCAACATCGACGCGGCCATCAATTCGGTCTCGAGCCTTCGCGGCACGCTCGGCGCGGTCCAGAACCGCCTCGGCAGCACGATCAACAACCTCGCGATCACCGTCGAGAACCTGTCGGCCGCTGAGTCGCGTATCCGCGACGTCGACGTTGCCTACGAAACTGCGCAACTGACGCGCAACCAGATTCTGCAACAGTCCAGCATTGCTGTCCTGAGCCAGGCAAACAGCCTGCCGCAGTCGGCTCTGCGACTGCTCGGCGCGTAAGCCGAGCAGCCTGAGGCTGCCAGTTAGATCGATGCTGCAGCAGCCGACGCGTTGCCCAACAACGCGTCGGCCCGCTGTCTTCTGCGGACAGTCGCAGGAGAAAGAACAAGGGGACCAACATGCAACTCGGCAACAAGCTCTCGCTCGACGAAGGCCAAGCTGGTCGCGACCAACGCGTTCGACTCAACGCGACGCAAGAGCAGATCCTCGAGAACTCGCCTGGAACCCCGACCGAACGCACCGTCGCCGGCGGTGCAACGCCGGTGTCGCGGCCACAGCAGGAGCCGACACGCGAGGGAACGAAGGACCAGAAGGACACGTCTCGCGCCGACGAACAGCGCCGCAAGGCGGAGAAGGAACTAGGCCGCCTGATGCGCTTGCCGATCGATACGCGACTCGACATCGACATCGACGTCGAGACCGACGAGGTGCGGTTCATGATCCGCGACCGCCGAACCGGCAAGTTGGTGCGCGAGCTCCCGCCAGAGGACGCGAGACCGCTGATGGACCGGCTGAAGGAGTTCAACGGCGCCTTGATCGACCGGTCGTTCTGATCCGATCGTCTCGCCGACACTCAGCGACAGCTCCGCTTCACGGCAATGCCGACAGCGGGACACAACGAGTCAAGTGCTGGTGCCAGTGTTCCGATAATCCACAGGGAGCCAGGAAGGCCCCACAGGACGGAACATGTCGAGCGCAGGAATCAACTTCGGTGGACTGGCCTCTGGTCTCGACACCCGAGCGATCATCTCGGCGTTGATGGCGGTCGAACGGCGCCCCATCTCAGCACTGCAGACCAAGAAGACCTCGCTCAGCTCGCAGAAGGGGCTGTTCGGCGATTTCAAGAAGCTCCTGGGCGACTTGCAGACCGAGGCGCGGGCACTGCGGACCACGACAGACTTCTTGAAGATGAAGGCTGCCACGAGCAATGACGACGTACTCGGCGTCAGCGCATCTGGTTCGGCCACGCCTGGCACCCACCAGATCAAGGTCCTCGATCTCGCGTCTGCCAAGATCGTCGCCAGCAACGGCCGCGCCGCCAAGGACACGCCTCTCGGTGACGGCACCTTCTTGCTCGATGTCGGCGGCACTACGCATGCGATCGACATCGGCGCCGGCACCGGCTACGCCGACACGATCGAAGGCATCGCCCAGGCAATCCGCGCCAAGGACATCGATGTCACGGCCGACGTCGTCGATACCGGCCAAGCCGGCAGCAATCGCTACCAGCTCGTGTTGCGTGGCAAGACCCAGGGCAGCACCGGCAACTTCACGCTGACGCCAGACACAGGTTCGACGGCCCTCTCGACGCTGCTCGGGGAACTCAACACCAACGTGCGCGCCACCGCCACCGACGCACGTATCGACCTCAACGGCATCGAGATTCTGCGCCCGAGCAACTCGATCACCGATGTCATCCCTGGCGTCACGCTCGACCTCAAGGCGAAGGATGCGGTCAACGTGGTCACGGTCACGATCACGACCGACTCCGAGGAAACTACGAAGCAGATCCAGGAGTTCGTCGACGCCTACAACAAGGTCGTCGACTTCGTCGCCACGCAGAACGCCCTCGGCCAAGATGGCACCGCTCGCACGCCGTTGTTCGGCGACAGCACTCTGCGGTCGATTCGATCTTCGCTGCGAGGCATCGTCGGCGGTGCCGTCGACACCGGCAACTCGGCGATCTCGTCGCTGACGAACATCGGCATCACCTCGGACCGCGAGGGCAAGCTGACGTTCAGCCGGTCGACGTTCGAAACGAAACTCGGCCAAGACGAACAAGCCGTGGCCGCGATGTTCACGGGCGCCACCACCGGCATCGCCGGCCGCATCTCGACGCAGATCGACGTCTACACCGGCTCGACCGAGGGCTTGATCAAGGCGCGGCAGGATGGCTTCGACCGGATGATCAAGGACACGCAGCGTCGCATCGAGCAAGGCGAGGCGCGCCTCGTCCGCTTCCAGGCCAACCTGGAAACACGCTACGCAAACTTGGAGACCCAGATCTCTCGCCTGCAAGGGCAGGGCAGCTCGATCTCCAGCATCAACAACCTACGTCGCTGAAACGCCCAACCCCCTAGCAAGGAACTGCCATGTCGTACGCACAGGCCGCCGCAACCTACCAGCGCAACGCCGTCCTCACCGCATCCCCCGAGAAGCTCGTCAAGATGCTCTATGACGGCGCCATCCGGAATCTGGAGAAGAGCCGCGAGGGTCTGTCGAGCCCAGCGACCTCGCGCACTCCTGAGGTCAACACGAGCCTCAGCAAGTCGATCGGCATCCTCGGCGAACTTCGGGCCAGCCTCGACATCGCAGTCGGCGGCAAGATCGCGCAGGATCTCGACCGGCTGTACGAGTTCAGCATCGACCAGGTCACGCAGTCGAACTCGACGCGCACCGCCGTCGGCGTGACCAACGCGCTGAAGATCGTGCGCACCCTCAAGGAAGGCTGGGATGTCGCGATCCCCGGCTGATCCAGCCAACGGTTCGAGTCGCATCAAGGCGACCGAACTGCTGACGGCGGTGGCGTACGCCTACGACGCCGCCCTGCAGGCGGCAGCCAGCGACGACATGCAAACGTGCACCTCGCTGCTCGATGCAACCGAGACCTTGCTCGCCGACTCTGGCAACGCCGTTGTCGACGCCGCCACGCCAAGCGCGCAGCAGGAGGCACTCTCCGCCCATGCGCGATTGACCTCGGTACTGAAGGCCCAGCTCGGGGAGGTCGGCGACGAACTCGGCCGCATGCACCAAGGCAAGAAGGCGCTCGCGATCTACGGTGGTGAACGCCTCCTGGGCGAGCACGTGCGGTCGCGCGCCTGAGCGCGCTGACCCTGCCTATGGCCGGCTTCGCCGACGGTCGCGATCGGCTGCCAGCAGCGCCTTGAGGAACGGCTCTGTCGCCCTGCGCGCAGCAGCAGAGCCGCGATCGAGGAGTGTCAGCCACCCCGACTCCCGGGAATCGCCGCAGGCCTCGCGCCGCGGAGTTCGGCAAGGGTCAAAGTCCCGCGGGCAGGATGCACTCCGCACTTGCGCAGCGACCCTGAGTGCGCCTGCGCACCTTCGCCGACTATCTCGCGCAAGCCGCGGCGCGTAGTGTCTGCGGACCCACCTGTGTGGGCCGGGAGAACACCACGATGATCTGGTTTCGCAAGAAGGCAGAAGGGCTGCGTTCGCCGCACGCAGGCCTGCGCGCAGAGCTATTGTGCGAGCAGACGCTGTCCGAGCTGGCCAACCGACCCGACTGCGATCCCGACACGCCCGAGACACGCTTTCACGCGGCGTTCTCTTCGGTGCTGGTTGGCGAACACGAGGCGGCGCGGCAGCAACTGCTCGAGTTGCTCGATCTACCGACGGCAACGACCCAGCTCTCGTTGCAAGCGTGGAACGCGCTACGTGAACTGCACGAACTGCCGTCGGACGCGGATGCCGAGGTCGTGCGCGCGGTTGTGATCGAGTGGGGAACTCAGCAAGGGCTCGAGACTCTTGCTGCCTTCGACGATCAACGAATCACACTGCTGGCCGGAAACGGCGAGATCTACAGCGTGCGCGGCCCCGATCGGACGGGTGAGACCGCTCGCCTTGCACTCTTCCTCGCCGCCGAGGCGGTGATCGAGCACACGTATCCTCACCGAGGTCCGTCGGAGCACCCACCGCCTGCTGGCCATGCATCGATCCGCGTGCTGACGTTTGCCGGTACTCACGTCGGGATCGGACGAACCGCGACGCTGATCCGAGACGTCATCGGCGGCCCGATTCTCAGCGCCGCCACCACCCTGCGCGAAGCGTTGGTCGCCCCGCAGGAAGCGGGCACGTGAAGCCGCCGCCATCGCCGAGGCGCTAGCGGGCTCGTAGCGGAGTCCGCAGCTTCCGCGGAGGGTTCACGTGGCCGCCATCAGCCGACCTGTAGGACGCAGCCGATGGTGCTTTGGCAAACTACTCTGCGTACGTGCGCGCGCCGAACGGCCCGCCCGCGCCGCGGACACCGACGAGGTGGCCGGCATTACCCGGCTTCCCCGCGGCCCGAGACGGGCTGCGTTCGGCACGCAACGACGGAATGGCAGACGGGCTCGCCGCCAACGCGACGATCCTCGGCTACCCCGTGATCAGCCGATGCTCTTGAGGTTGAAGTGCGCGTCGACGTCATTGGCGTCGATCTGCAGCGCCCTCTGGAAGCAGACCTTGGCGTCGGCGTTGCGGCCCATGCGCCACAAGCACACGCCGCGGTTGTTCCACGTCTGCGCCTCGTTAGGGCTGATCGCGAGCGCGCGACCGAAGCAGGTTTCCGCGTCAGGAAACTGGTTCTGGCCGAACAGGACCATGCCGAGATTGAACCAGGCTTCGCCGTTGCCCGGCTCTTGCGTCAACACCAAGTTGAACGCCTTGACGGCACCAGCGTCATCGCCCGTCATGTAGCGGACGAGGCCGAGCTGGTGTTGGTACTCCGACTCCGCCGGCGACATGCCGACGGCGGCTTCGAGGTGAGGCAGCGACTTCTCGTAGTTGCCTTGCGACAGGTAGGCCTCCGCCGCAGTGCGGTGCACTTCGGCGAGCTTGCCACCGAGCTCGGCGAGCGAGAGCTCGATGGCCTGTTGGCGCTGCTGCTCTGCGGGCTCGACCACGAGTGGCGGCACCGCGGGCTGCGAGTCGCGCAGATCGCGAATGCGGGTCGGGATCGGCTGGAAACCCGAGCGGCCGGTCGTGCCCGTCGGGACCTTGGGGTTCTGGGTCGTGATCGTCATCGTTCTTTCCTCGTCGGTTGTGGCCGTCAGTTGGCGGCCAGGATGCGTTCCATGTGCGCGACCTCGTCGGTCGCGCCACTCTTGGTCAACAGGTCGATCGCGCGCCGCCCCATCTTCTGGGCTTGGTCGACGCAACCGAGTCGCTGCAAAATCAGGGTGGTCTGCTGGCACGCGCCGGCAGAGTCGGGCTTCTGCTTCAGATACGTAGTCATCGTCTGGAGCGCCGAGGCCGCGTCGCCCGCGGCCAATTGGAGCTTGGACAACACCATCTGGCCGACCTCGTAGTCCGGAGCAATCTCGACGGCTCGCTGTGCGAGTCGCTGGCTCCTCACCATGTCGCCCTTCTGCCACAGTGCTTGCGCAATGCCGATGAGCGCGACGTGGCCGGTGATGCCATCCTGGATTGGTACGACCAGGGTCTGCCCGCGATACGCAAGGCAACGCCGGTAGTGCGCGATGGCAGCATCGGGCTGGTGCGTCGCCGTCAGCAGGCTCGCGGCGATGTAGTGGAGATTGGGTGTCGGCACAAACCGACGAAGGGCCTCGTCGACGATTGCCAGTGCTTCATGCACATCGCCGCGACGTGCACGTCCCAGCGCGCACAACGCCGCCACTTCGCCGGCATACGGCAGGTTGCGCGGCAGCGACGGCGGCCCAGTGCGAATCTGGTGCAGGCAGCGATCGAGCAACGCCAGCGAGTCGCCTTCTCGGCCAACGAGTCGGCGAAGGAAATCGCCGTACTTGTAGAGGCAGTAGATGTCGTCGGGTCGCTGACTCAGCTGCTTCTTGAACAAGCGCTCGTTGCGCTCGTTCTTGTTGCGGCTGTCCACGACCTCATCCGCATAACCGTGGTGATCCACCTCGACATCACAGGAAGCGAGCGCGAGACCGAGATCCGCACCGCGCGCCACCAGCGTCGGCGAAACCTGTTCGTGGATGACGTTCTCGAAGACGACGCCCGGCAGTTTGCGGAAGAGGCGCACCATCAGCACGCCGACGGACTTCTGGCCCGGGCAGATGTTGACGAACTTCATCAGGTAGCCGACGGCTGCAGGATCGCGCACGAGTTCGCGGATGCGCTCGACGCTTCCAGGCTGCAAGAACTCGTCGGCATCGAGGACCATGATCCAGTCCCCGGTGGCAGCATCGATTCCGACGTTGCGCGGCGCGGAGAAGTCGTCCGTCCACTCGCGGTGCAGAACCTTGGCGCCAAAGGACTCGGCAATGGCGACCGTGCGATCCTTGCTGCCGGTGTCGACGACGATGATCTCGTCCGCCAGCGGCGCGGCACGCTTCAGGCATTCGCCCAAGAAACGCTCCTCGTCGCGCGCAATCATGCACAGAGAGATACGTGGTTCGCGATCCTGCCACGGCGCCTTGGCGATGGCCGTAGTGGCGATCTCACCGGGTCGCACGTTTGCTGCTTGAGCAGGCTGCCAGACCTGCAACATGGCCGCGACCTCGCGCGCAAACGTTGCGGGCGATTCGATCGGCGGCTTCGGCGACTCGAACGCACCTTGAGCCAAGCCGGCCTCGGCGGCCAGGCTCTCGAGCTTCATGCAGTACTCTTCGAGCGCAATCTGCGTGTTGTCGCGCGACGGCAATGGCCCGGCCTGCAGCACTTCGAGCCGTTGGATCATCAGCCCGCTGAGATCACCGGGGCACTGACGTTCCCCATTCCGTCCCGGTGCGGCTGAGCCGATGGTGGCGAGCAGCGTGAGCTCTTCGAACAGCTGCGCCGACGCAGTAGCACCAGCACGCAAGAACCAAACGAGATCGCCGCGCGCTTGTGCGATCGCTCGCGTGAAACCCTCGGTCTCGACCGCAGCGTTGGCGCTCAGCACCTCCCACTCGGACGGCAAGAACTGACGCAGGCATGCCGCCGTGCGCTCTTGCAGCAGTGGATCGCCAGGACCGATCAGCACCGACCCTGGCAACGAAGGCGCTCGCGTGCAAGTAATCCAGAACCGCAGCGGCGGTGCACCTTGCAGCCACGCCAGCGGCAAGAAGCCCTGCGCGAACATCGACTCGGCAAAGTCGGCGTGTAGCTGCCCCGGTGCACCGGCCACACGGATCACGTCATCGATGTGCAACCCGGCACCGTCGAGGGCTTGAAGCACGCGCCGGAGCGGCAACGGCCGCGACGGATCGACGAAGCTGCCGACGGGGTCGAAAGTCCCGCTCCGCCCTTCGATGACGAGGCGTAGCTGGCGGACACAGTGCTCGTTGTCGATATCGAGCACGAGCTTGCCGCCCGGCTGCAGCCGCGACGCGAGTTGCGCGGCAAAGGACTCGATCGTGCCCATCGACTCGGTGAAGGCCGCAACCTCAATGGCCGCGAACTGGCGCTCGGGCAGGGCCGAAGGCGCGCGCGTGGCGCTGGGCAAGCGCAGCACGGAGCCCCCCAGCGCCCCCGCAGAAATCGCGGGGAAACCGAGGACCGCACCTGCGAAGCCGGTCGCTTGTTCAATGGTCGAAGCCAACTTTCCTTTGCCGCACCCGGGCGTCTGCCGCGGATGCCCCGGAGTCATCGGCAGATCCGTGCCGAGAACTTCAGTCCGAGACGCGGGAGAGGATGAAAAGCGGTGAGGAACTAGGCAGCCGACCGCCCGGATTGCAGTGTCGTCCGACGCCTTCCGTCCTGCCTTGGACCAGTCACCGGCACTTCCTGCCGATCTGGGCGCGGGAGTCTGGGCCGAGAATCGCTACCCTGTTCCGCCTCATGGAACCGACCACTCCGCAGCGGCGCTTTGCCGTACTCATCGACGCCGACAACGTCTCGGCGTCCGCCCTCGAAGGCCTGATCGCGGAGATCGCCAACTACGGCGTCGCGCAGGTGAAGCGAATCTACGGCGACTGGACCCTGCCGAACCTGAAGTCCTGGAAGGAGCAGCTCCTCGAACATGCGATCCAGCCGATCCAGCAGTTCCGCTACACCGTCGGCAAGAACGCGACCGACAGCGCCCTCATCATCGATGCGATGGACTTGCTGTTCCGCTCCAAGCTCGACGGCTTCTGCCTCGTCTCCAGCGACAGTGACTTCACCCGCCTCGCTTCGCGCATCCGCGAAGAGGGTCTGATGGTCATCGGCTTTGGCGAACGCAAGACGCCGCGCGCGTTCGTGACGGCATGCGATCGTTTTGTCTTCACCGACATCCTCCGCGGCGCCGCGCCAGAGAAGGACAGCACGCCAAAGAAGTCCGCGACCGAGCTGAAGCACGACCACAAGCTCGTCGACCTGCTGCGCTGGGCCGTCGAGGGCAGCGAAGACGAGGACGGCTGGGCCAACCTCGGCGCCGTCGGTGCCAAGATCATGTCGCAGAAGCCGGACTTCGACTCGCGCAGCTACGGCTTCACCAAGCTGAGCCACTTGGTGGAGGCTACCGGGATGTTTGACATCGAGCGCCAAACGAGCCAGACGGGCCGCGTCGACATCTTCTTGCGCGAGGTCGCGCAGCCGAAGTCGCGCGGACGCTGAGCGGCGCGCGCTGGGCGCAATAGCCCGCGCCGCTACGCAATCAGGTCGTGCAGCACGTTGCCGGCGACGTCCGTCAGGCGGAAGTCGCGGCCACTGTGCCGCCACGTGAGTCGGCGGTGGTCGATGCCGAGCAGGTGCAGGATCGTCGCGTGCAGATCGTGCACGTGCACCGGCTTGTCGACCGCTTTGAAGCCGAAGTCGTCGGTGGCGCCATAGGTCATGCCACCCTTGATGCCGCCGCCTGCCAACCAGACGGTGAAGCCGTGCGGGTTGTGGTCGCGGCCGTTGCGCACAGCGCCACCGCCACCGCCGATCTCCGTGGTCGGCGTGCGACCAAACTCGGACGCGCACACCACCAGCGTGTGCTCGAACAGACCGCGCGCCTTCAGGTCCTTGATCACCGCCGCGTAGGCCTGATCGGAGTCGCCGGCAGTGATGCGATGGCGCAGGATGTCGTCGTGGTGGTCCCACGGATCCCCACGCCCGTAGTAGACCTGCACCATGCGCACGCCCCGTTCGATCATGCGCACGGCCATGAGGCACCCGCGCGCGGTGCTGCCGCGGCCATAGAGCTCCAGCGTCGAGAGTCGTTCGCGACGCAGATCGAAAACGTCGAGCGCTTCCTGCTGCATGCGATAGGCGACTTCCATGGCTGCGATCGCGGCATCGAGCTGAGGGTCGGCCAACGGCTCGCGGACCCGCCGCTCCTGTTCGAGCGCCTTCAGCAGGTCGAGTTCGCGTCGCTGCTCCGCCGACCCAAACTTGTCGTTGCGCAAGAACGGCACCAGCTTCTTCGGATCGAACTCCTTACCGACCAGGATGCCCTCGGCTTGGCGCTCGACCTGGTCGGCGAGAAACGTCCCCTGGTGCACCGTCGGCAAGAACCCGTGGCTCCACAGCGGCGGTCCGACCGTCGTGGGCGTCTCGGGACACAACACCACGAAGCCAGGCAGGTTGGCGTTGTTGGTGCCCAGCCCGTAGGTGAGCCACGAGCCGAGCGACGGTCGGCCGCTCTGCGTGTGGCCGGTGTTCAGCATCAGCAGCGATGGCTCGTGATTCGGGATGTCGGTGTGGCACGACCGCACGAAGCAGATGTCGTCGACACAGTTGGCGAGGTGTGGCCACAGTTCGCTGACCTGAGCGCCGCACTCGCCGTGCTGACGGAACGCGAAGGGCGAACGCATCAAGGCGCCGGTCTTCCGCTCGGTGGCGATCGGTCCGCCGGGCATCGGTTGGCCGTGGTACTTGTCGAGCATCGGCTTTGGGTCAAAGGTGTCGACCTGCGACATCGCTCCGTTCATGCACAGGAAGATCACCGCCTTGGCCTTCGCGGGATGATCGAGCGGTCGCGGGCCCGCTACTGCAGGCAACGGATCCTGCGCCGCGCGCAGACTCCCCTGCACGAGGTTGGCGAACGCCAGCATGCCGAACCCGCTGCCGATGCGGCGCAGGGCGTCGCGGCGTGAGAGCGGAGCAGAGCGCGAAAGCGACCGGAGGCCGTTTTGATCGAGGTGGTCCATCAGCGCACGAAGAGGAACTCGTTGGAGCAAAGCAGGACCTTCACGTAGCGGCCCCAGATCGTCACGGGCAGCGGGTGCTTCGACACGTCGCCCTTCTTGGCCTCGGGTTTCTCCGCATCGGGTTTCTCCGCACCGAGCTCGTCGGTGCCCTTCTCGTCATCTGGACCAGGCAGCGCCGCGCTCTTGTCCGGGTCCGCTTGCAGCGGCTCCACGACCGACTTGGCGACCACTGCAGCGGGGTCCGAAGGCGGCTCTGGGACCACTGCCTTGGCATCGACGCGCGCGATCTTGCCTTCTTCGTACTGCCGCATCGGCTCCTGCCGCAGATAGTCGAGCCCAGCAGCAACCTCGGTCGCGGTCGGAGGCCGCTGGAACAGCAGCTCATAGACCTGTGCGATACGAGCTTCGTCGCCAGGAGCAGCGGCAACCCGCGCAGCAACACGTTCGGCTTGCTCCTGCACGAAGTCGCTGTTCATCAAGAACAACCGTTGCGGTGCGACATTGGTCGTGAAGCGCCGTTCGCTGGAGCTGCTCGGCATCGGGAAGTCGAAGAGCGCGAGGTACGGATCGAGGCTGTAGCGACTGACGTGCCCGTAGATCGTGCGCCGGCGGTTGCTCGGCACGAGCTTCACCGACGGGCCAAAGCGCTCGGGTTCGAGCGTGCCCGCTGCAGCCAGCATCGCGTCGCGGATCTGTTCAGCGGCTAGACGACGTTCGTTGGCGCGCCAGTACAGGCGATTGCCGGCGTCCTGCTCGTGGCCAGCCGCATCGTCGAGCGCGCCGAGGCCATACACCGCGCTGCGCAGAATCTCTCGGTGCAGCTCCTTCAACGAGCCGTGGGCCGAGAACCATGTCGCCAGATAGTCGAGCAGTTCTGGGTGTGATGGTCGTTCGCCACTCACGCCAAAGTCGCTCGGCGTCTCGACCAAGCCGGTGCCGAAGTGTTGCTTCCAAACGCGATTGACCAACACGCGAGCGGCGATCGGATGGCTGACGATCGCCTGCGCCAGTTCGCGGCGCCCGCTGCCGCGGCGGAACGGCTGCGCCGGCTCCGGCTGCAGCACGACCGGGAACCGACGCTGCACTTCGTCGCCGAGGCGAAAGGGGTTGCCGCGCAGGTTGACTCGCATCGCGGCAGGTTCTGGAACATCTTCGACGCCGTGCACAGCGGGGTACTTCGGCCCAAGCTCCTTGCGGCCGGTCTTGAGGCTCTTGCGCAAGTCGTCGAGCACGCGCCGGCGCTCGGCGCCGAGTTGACGTTCGAGTGCGTGCCCCGAGAAGAACAGTAGTCCGGGTTTGCTGCGCTCTTCCTGGCTGACTGCCGCTTCGAACTCGCCGTCGAGATCGCGCTCGAACACGTCGGTCCAGAGGTTCGCCTGCTCCTTGGGCAGGCTTTTCAACTCGAGCCCACAACCGGGACAGAAATCGTCGTTGGTGACGAAGTCGCTCGGCAACTTCCCGGGCTCCTTCTTCTTGGTCGTCGGCATCGCCTTCGCGCGAATGACCTCGTTCTCCTGGATCACGTCCTTCATCGCGAACATCACGTCCAGCAACTGCGTCTGGAACTCGTTCGCGACCTTCTCGGCGGCCTTCTTGGTGCTCGGCTTGGCGAGCATCTCCTGCCAGACGCGGAGGTGTGGATAGTGCTTTGGCGGCTTCTGCGAAAACACCAGCCAGCGGTCGAACAACTCATAGTCGAGCTTCTCGGTTGCCACGACCAGGGCCTTGTCCTGACGCAGCGGACCGAGCACCTGCCAGCACGCCATCAGGTATCGCGCGGACTGCAGTGCAAAGGCCTCGGCAGTGTGCTGCCGCTCGTGCTTCAAGAACTCCGACAGCAGCTGCTTGTGGTGTTCGAGACGCTTCTCGCGAAGCGCATAGTCGTCGACCACCGCCTGCGGCACCTGAGCGTACTCCCGATAGCGCGTGTTGAGGAACACGCCAGCCAGCGCGTAATAGTCGGTGGCTGCGATCGGGTCGAACTTGTGGTCGTGGCAACGCGCACACCCGACGGTCAACCCGAGCAGGGCCCGCGACACCGTGTCCACGCGATCGTGGCGCTCGTCGGCGCGCGTGACCTCGACCGAGCCGTTGTCGTAGTACCACGGACCGAGGCCGAGGAAGCCGAGCGCCGGCAGGTGCCGCGTGCGCTCGGGTTCGTCGAGCAAGTCCGCTGCCAGCTGCGCCGTCACGAACTGGTCGTACGGAAGGTCGTCGGCGAGGCTCTGGATCACCCAGTCGCGATAGAGATACGCATGGGGATACGGGTTGAACCCGCGGCCCTCGGGATCGAGGCTGCGGCAGTCGTCCTCGGCAAAACGCGCGAGGTCGAGCCACCAGCGCGCCCAGTGTTCGCCGTAAGCCGGTGACGCCAGCAGACGGTCGATCACCGCCGTCGCGGCCGCCGGCGCTTTGTCAGCGAGGAAGGCCGCCGTCTCCGCCGCCGTCGGCGGTAGGCCGGTGAGGCCGAACGTGGCGCGCCGCAGCCAGGTGCGACGATCGCCAAGGGCGACGGGCTTCAGGCCGTCCTGTTCGAGCCGCGCGAGCACAAAGCGGTCGAGGTCAGTGCGGGCAAACGCGGCGTTGGCAACCGTCGGAACCACGGGCATTGCGAGTGGTCGAAAGGACCAGAAGTCGCGATGGCTGGCGATGCGCTCGTCGATCACCTTCGCCGCCGTCGGCGTCGCCGCCGGCCAGACGGCGCCGTCGCGGATCCACTCCGCCAGCGCCTCGATCTCGTCGGCACTCAAGCGCGTGCGCTTCTTCGGCATCTTCAGGCCGCCTTGGTGGCGCACGGCGTGCATCAAGAGGCTCGCGTCGGGATCGCCGACCACGAGTGCGGGCCCGTCATCACCGCCCTTCAACAACGCGTCGCGCGAATCCGTACGCAGGTTGCCCTCGGCAGTCTCCGCATGGCACTCGTCGCAGCGCTGGATCAGCAGCGGGCGGACCTTGGCCTCGAAGTGCAGCGCCCGCGCAGCCGCCGTGGGAGACGGTTCCTGGGCACGCACCATTACCGTCAATACTGCAACGCCGACGAACAGGACGTGTCGCACCAACTTCACCTTGCTGAGCATTTCGATAGTTGCAATTGGCCGCTGCGAGCCGACCGGTGAGGCGGCGGATGGCATCAGGAGACGAGAGGTGGTTTCACCACAAGCCGGCGAGCGAGGCGAGCAACGAAAGCCGAGGACAAGGAGCGAGTTCGCAGCGGCATCCGTGGATTCCGCGGTGACCTGGCGCCGCAGCCATCGGGCTTCGGGGGCGAAAGCAGCCGCCGGAGTGCTGGGAAACCACTTCTAGGAACTCTGTTCGCCGTCTCGATGCCATCGGAGTCCTGCTACTTCCTGGCGCTCCCAACCCTGGTAGGCTCTGCGCCTTCATGCGAATGCCTGCGATCGCGGCGCTTCTTGCGATGACCCTCGCTCCCCTCAATGCCCAGACCGAACGGCAGAAGAAGCCCGGCATCGCCGATGTCGAGCGCCGAATCCCGATGAGTCAGCTGACCCCGGAAGCGGTCTTCCCCATCGAAGGCGTCCCCGACTGGCAAGCGGTGGATGAGTGCGTGTTCATCTCGAATGGTCCCAAGAACACCATCGCACGGCTCGATCCCAAGCTGAACACCGTCGCGGCGACCATCGAGGTCGGCAAGGAACCTGGTGCTGGCCTCGCTGTCGGCTTTGGCAGCGTCTGGGTGCCGTGCTGCGGCGATCCCGGCCTCGTTCGCGTCGACTTGAAGACCGACAAGGTGGTCGCGACGATCCCGCTCGGCATCGCCGACTCGGAAGGCGGACTGTGCGTCGGGGCCGAGAGTGTCTGGGTGCTGACCGACGCGAAGGGCAAGCTGGCGCGCATCGACCCGGCGACCAACAAGGTCGTGGCCTTCATCGAGGTCGAGAAGGGCTCGTTCGCCGCCGCGTTTGGCGAGGAATCAGTGTGGATCACGAGCAGCGACACGGATCTGTTGCAGCGAGTGGATCCGCGCACGAATCTGATCGTCGAGCGCATCAAGGTCGGCAAGAACCCGCGCTTCCTCGCCATCGGCGAGGGCTCGTGCTGGACGCTCAACCAAGGCGATGGCACGGTCTCGCGCGTCGATGTGAAGACCAACAAGATCGTCGCCACGATCGAAGCGGGACTACACGGCGGCGGCGGCGAGATCGCGGTCGGCGAAGGCTCGGTTTGGGTGACCGTGTTCCAATACCCGATCACGCGCATCGACCCGCGCACCAACGAGGTGGCACAACAGTTCTTCGGCCCGGGCGGCGACGCCATCCGCGTCGGTCACGGCTCGGTGTGGCTGTCGAACCTGCGCGAGCAAAACGTGTGGCGCCTCGACCCGCGCCGGATCGCGGCGACGCGGCGGCAGCAGTAGGAGAACCGCATCAACTACGCCTCCCCCGGCCAGCCTGCCGAAGTCCTCTGCCCACCTGTGTCCCCATCGCTCAGCGCCCGTCTCGCCGCGACCACGCGCTTCCAACGTCTGCACCACGTGGCCACGTGCAGCAGCACGCAGGACCTCGCTGCCGCCGACACCGACCTCGCGTGGTCGATGTTCTGGGCCGAACATCAGGACTCTGGCCGCGGCCGCCAGCAACGCCCGTGGCACGACGAGCAAGGGCTCGATCTCGCCGTCACGTTTTCGCTTCGCGTCGATCTGCCTGATGTCGTTGCGCTGCCCGTCGTCCTGCCACTGTGTGTGGTCGACGCGGTCGCACCCGAACTCGGCGACCGCGCGAGCGAGCTTCGCTTCAAGTGGCCCAACGACGTGCTGCACGGCGGCAAGAAGCTCGCCGGCGTGCTGGTCGACGCCGATGCGCAGAAGCCGATGCGCTTTCGCATCGGCATCGGCATCAACGTCAACAGCGAAGCGCCGCCCGCTCACTTGGCCGACATCGCCACCTCGCTGCGCGCAGTGACTGGGCGTGCCCACGATCGCGAAGCGGTTCTGCTGGCGCTGGCGCAACGGCTCGATGCCGCGGTTGCGGCGTTGCAGCGAGGGGAGACTGCGGCCTACGAAGAGCGGTTCGCGCAGTGCCTCTCGCTACTGGGGTGTCGGGTTCGCGTTCGCTGCGGCTCGGTCGTGAGCGGCGTGCTCGAAGCGATCGACCTGCGCGGGCTTCGACTCGACGGCGGGCGCACGTTCGCGCTGGCGCAGGTGCAAGAACTCCGCGGCGAGTGACTCCTAGCCGACTCGCTCAAGAGGCCCGATCTCGGCTGGAGGTCGTGCCGCGCAGTCCGCGTGCTATCCTCCGCGCCCACCGTCACACCAACCGCAGCAACCGCTCTGGCTGCGTGAGCAGGAGACCACCATGCGCACTTCGAATCCCATCCTCAAAGCCTCCACGTTCGACCTCCGCGCCGAGTCTGGCACCGCGACCATGACGATCATGGGGACCGTCCACAAGACGGCCTTCCTGGTCTCGCTCGTGCTGTTCGCAGCCGTGTTCACCTGGAACGAGTGCATCGGGATCGGCGGCGTGCCGGCTCACCTCTATCCGTGGTTGATCGGCGCCGTGATCGGCGGCCTCGTGCTGTCGCTCGTCACGGCGTTCAAGCCGCACATCGCGTGCTACACCGCGGTGCCGTATGCAGTGCTCGAAGGCATCTTCCTCGGCGCGCTGTCGGCGCTGTTCGAGTCGATGTATCCCGGCATCGCGATGCAAGCGACGGGCATGACTGCGACGACGTTGCTCGCCCTGCTCTTCGCCTATCGCTCGGGACTGATCCGCGCGACCGAGAACTTCAAGCTCGGCATGGCCGCCGCGACCGGCGCCATCGCGCTGATCTATCTCGCCAGTTGGATCCTGTCGTTCTTCGGGATCCGGATGCCCTTGCTGCACGAGAACGGCATCGCCGGCATCGGTATCAGCATGTTCATCGTCATCGTTGCAGCCTTGAACCTCGTCCTCGACTTCGACTTCATCGAGCAGGGCGAGAAGAAGGGCGCGCCCAAGCACATGGAGTGGTACGCGTCGTTCGGGCTGCTGGTGACGCTGGTTTGGCTCTACGTCGAAACGCTCCGGTTGCTGGCGAAGCTCCACAGCCGCGACTGAGGCACCCCAGGTGCCGGTCTTCTGGCCCACAGGAACGCACCTGGCGCAGTCTTTCGGGCCCGAGCGCACTGAGGAGCCCGGCCACCCGTATGCTCCCCCGCCCCAAAGCGGCCGCCCGTTCTCTGCAACAGCCTCATCCCATGCCCGCATTCACTGACTTTGATCTGTTGCCTTCGCTGCAGACGACCCTCGCCGAACAAGAACTGACGACGCCGACCGAGATCCAGTCGCGGGCGATCCCCATTCTGCTGGCCGGTCGCTCTGTCGTCGGCGTGTCCGAAACTGGCAGCGGCAAGACTCTCGCCTACGCCCTGCCCTTGTTGCACGCACTCAAGACGCTCGAAGATCAGGGCCAAGCGGTGTCGCACAGCGGCAAGCCGCGCGCCGTCGTCCTGGTCCCCACCCGCGAACTCGGCGAGCAGGTCGCGCGTGTGTTCAAGAAGTTCACGCACTCGGTCCGACTGCGCGTGCGCACCGTGCTCGGCGGCACCAAACTCGAAGTCGCCAAGACCAATGTCAGCGGCCCGTTCGAAGTTCTGGTCGCGACCACAGGTCGCATGCTCAAGCTGCTCGAACAGGGGACCATCAACCTGAGTGACGTGCGCACTCTCGTGTTCGACGAAGCCGACCGCATGCTCGACGCCGGCTTCCTCGCCGATGCCGAGCACATCGTCGACGCCTGCCCGCCCGCACGACAGCTCGCGATGTTCTCGGCGACGGTGTCGGTCGCGGTGCAGGCCCTGATCAAGAACCGTTTCCAGACGGCCGAGGTCGTGCGTTCTTCGGGCAGCCATCGCACAGTCGCCACGCTGACGACGGTCAATCGCACGGTCGACGGCGGCAAGCGACTGCCGCTGCTGCAACAGGTGCTGAGCGAGAAGGTGAATGGCGGCACCCTGATGTTCGCCAACACTCGCGAGCAGTGTGACGCACTCGCGGCCGAGGTCGCGCAACTCGGCGTCGCGTGCACGATCTACCGTGGCGAGATGGACAAGATCGAGCGCCGCAAGAACCTCGAGCTCTTCCGCGACGGCGAGGCCGCGATCCTCATCTCGACCGACCTCGCATCGCGCGGGCTCGACATCGAGCACGTCGCGCGCGTCGTCAACTACCACTTGCCAGTGGAGATCGAGAACTACATCCACCGCGTCGGGCGCACGGCGCGCGCTGGTCGGCCAGGGCTCGTCGTCAACTTCGTGACCGAGCGCGACGAACCGTTGATGCTGAAGGTCGAGAAGCTGAGGACCGCGCCACCGAGCGGCAAGGCGTCGTCGCGCGGGTAGGCATGCGGGGCATGCGCTGCCACGAGCCGCATCGCTTAATCGCACTCGGCGCCAGCAACCTCGCCAGCACTGCGTTGGCCGTGCTTCACGACAGCGACCTTGTGGTGACGAGTCACCGCAAGCCTTCACCATCGCTCAGCGATAGAGCGAGATCGACTGCAGGAGCCGAGCCTCCCATTGCACCACCCGGATCGGAGCAGGCCCCGCCACGAAGCGCGGCATGATCTCGCGATCGCCAGGCTCTGGGGTCAGCATCGGATAGCCCCGCGACAGCAACCAACTGCACATGGCGATCCATGCCATGGGCACGTTGAGGTCAGGAAAGGGAGCGATGCGCGCAAAGCGCCAGAGGATGCGGAAGCCTTGGCGCAGGGGATGGAGCCGGTCGAAGGACGACGGCATGTCGAAATAGCGATTGCCGTAGTCGAACCGGTCGAGCGCCGCCGTCAATTCTGCGGGTCGCGGATGCTGCACATACAGCATCCCGTCCCACGGTTGGTCGATACGGAGGGCGTTGTTGCGGAAGCGCGGGAGGCCGCGCGTCATGGTCTTGAACAGCTCCACCAGAAACCAGCCGTCCGGCGCCCGCCCTTGGCTCGCTCGGTCGCGCACCATTTGCAGCACGTCCACCAAGCCGAAGAGCAGTTGGCTCTCTTGGCTCGCAGGCATCAGGCGACGGCTCGAGCCCTCCAACACCTCGACGGCATCGGCGTCTTGGACCGCGAAGCCCCGCAACCGCAGCAGCGCGGCAAGGAACATCGGGTCCTGCGACGACGGGCGGAAGAGCCGGTCGTGGTATAGATGTGCGCTTTGGAGCATCTCCTGCTCCGCGTCGCCTTCCAAGCCTGCGATGCGCTGCACCAGCGCGATATCGAGGCGGTCGAGCAACGACCCTGTCATTCCAGCATCACTCATGTTCGTCTCGTTCCGGGATCACAACCAACGTACCACATGAAGATCCAGCAACCCGCCGCCGGCAGTCGTTCGTGGTGGAAGCGACCGCTGCGACTGATGTTCGTCGTCATCACATTGTTGGTGGTGCTCGTCGCACTTCTTCCGTACGCATTGCTCGGCGTCGCCAAGAAGAAGCTCGGCGCACTGATGACTCGCGAGCTGGGCACGCCGTGCCGCATCGACGTGCTGCACTTTGGCTGGCTCTCGGGCTTCGAGATTGCGGACGTCGAGATTGGCAACGCGCCGGGTTTCGACAACACGCATCCGCTGCTCCGACTCTCGAATGCGCATGCCGATGTTGCGCTGCTCCCGATGTTGAAGGGCCAGTTCGGCATCGAAGCCGAGGTGCGCGGTTTGCACTTGCGCATCGACGAGAACGACGACGGCATGACCAACGTCGAGCAGCTCGTGAGCAGGGCGATGGCCCAGATGGGCAGCAGCGTGACCACCGACGACGATGGCTCGCACAGTGAGGCGCAGGATGCTTCAGAAGTGCCACGCACGACGCGACGACGCACGACGACCTCGCGCACGACGACCACGACGACCACCACCAGCAGCGCGTCCATGCTCTTCTTCAAGGGCCGACTGCACTTGGCACTCCTCGACAGCAGCATCGAGTTTCGCCGTGACGGCGAGGTCCTCGAATCGCTGCTGGGCGTAAACCTCGCCATCGACAAGGACCCGCTGAGCAACGAAGTTCGCATTCGCTGCGGTGCATTGCTGCCTGCAGCGCTCGATGGCGGCCAGAGCGGCTCGATCTCGCTCGACGGCGGCTTCGACCCGGTTGCCGAGAGCGGCACCGTGCGCATGAAGGCCAAGAACTTCGATCTCGGTCGCTACCGCAGCCTGCTGGAGACCAAGCTCGAGGACGGGGCGATCACCGCGTTCGATGGCGTGATCGACGGCCACTTCGAAGCCCGCATCGGCGGCCACGAAGACGCCCTCCTCACTTCGAACGGGGACCTTGCGATCCGCCAGTTGCACCTCGCCGGTTCGCTGTTTCGCGACGTCGACCTGCGTATCGGCAGCCTCACCATCCACCCTGGCTTGTCCACTTCGAGCCGCGCCACGACGGCCACGACCCTCGACACCCTGTTGCCGGATTCGAGCTTCGATCTCGGCTTCGGCGCGACCGATTTGTCGATCCAGCGAGGCGACGAGATCCTCGGATCGTTTGCCACCATCCAAGGCGCCGTCGCGAAGGGGCTCAGCTCGAACCGGCTCCGAGTCCAGCTCGAAGCGCAAGGCATGGTCGCCGCGGGCGACGCCCCATCCTTCTTGTGCACCGCGGAGCTCGACTCAGAGACCAAGCGAGGCCGTGGCGTCGTCAAGGCCAGTGCGTTCGACCTGTCGCGCTATCGGCAGCTGATCGGCGCCGCGCTGGACCAAGACGAGCTGTCCGTCATGCAAGGCGTAGTCGACGCGCTGCTCGAACTCGAGATGGACTTCGGGAGTGCGCGGCGGCTCGACATCAACGGCGAGGTTGCCGTCGCCGGCCCGCACTTTGCCGGCACGCTGCTGCAAGGCATGCACCTGCAAGCCGATCGATGGTCGCTGAAGCCGTCGCTCCGCGTGCTCGCGCCGGACCTCGACGGCAAGCCGCGCCTCGAACTCGGCAAGTCCAGCGCCGACTTCGGCTTCGCGCAGTTGACGAGCCTCGACGAGGCCGCGCGAAAAGAACGCGGCATCGATGCGGGTGCGGCCTGCACGTTCACTGCCGACCTCGCGGCACTGGCACGGCTCGGCGGGGCGTTCGCGGATCTCGCCGGACTCAGCGGCACGACCACAGGACTCGTCGTGCTGCCAGCGGAGCTGATGAACGGCGACCTCGAAGGCGGCCTGGAGCAGTTGAAGCAACTGCACGGAATCCGCGCCGATGCAGTGCTGGCCGGCCTCAGTTACCAGGGCTCCGGCCTCGAGCTCGCGAATGCAACCGGGAACGCCTCCCTGCGCGACGGCGTCCTCGAGGTGCGCTCCGAGCCTTCGACCCTGCTCAACCGGGGTCCGCTACAAGTGCAACTGCGCGCCGACGCCAACCAGCCCAGCATGCCGTTCGAGTTCGCGATGAGCTGGAAGGCTGGGCAAGTGCAAGGCGAGAGCTCCGCGGTGCTGCGCTACCTGGTGCCGCTGCTCGCCGGCGTGAGCGGCAAGAGCGCTGACTTTCAGAGCGGCATCGATCTGGTCCTTGCAGTGCGCGGTAACACGCTGCGGCAGGACGACGAGAACACCCTGCAATGGCTCGATCGCTGGCAGGGCGATGGCGAGATCACGCTGACCAACGGTCGACTCGTTCCGGCCAAAGGCCTGAGTGACCTGATGGCATTGCTTGGACAACCACAGCAACTCGCGATCGACCGCCTCGGCAGCACCTTCACCCTGCAGCAAGGCGCTATCACCCATCGCGCCATGCGCTGGCTCAGCAAGGGCGGCGAGTACGGCCTGCAGGGCAAGGTGCACCTCGACGGTCGCCTCGAACTCGGCATGGACGTCACCTCACTGCTGCAGCAGCACAAGGACGGCGCGGCGATCGCGGGCTTCCTCGCGGGTAGCCCGCTTCAGGCTGGCATCGCTGGCACGCTCGACGCACCGACCTTTCAGGGTCCCGATCTCGGCCAGTTGTTGCAGCAGGCCCTGCAAGCAGCGCCGCGGAAACTGCTCGAGCAACAGGGTCAGGACCTGCTGAAGAAGAGCCTCGATCGCCTGTTTGGCGACAAGAAGAAGAAGTAGCCGTCGTTGCGCCACTGGCCTGCGGGCGAGGCCGGGCAGCGAAGCTCGCGGGCGCTCAGCGTTCGCGATAGCGGTGCGAGATCGGCATGCACCGCCCTTCCCAACAGCGACCGCTGACGCGAATGGTCGGCGGGTACTGCGAGCGCTTGAACTCGGTAGCTTGGATCTTGGCGAAGAGGTCGGCGACACGCTCGCGCGCCATGCCAGTACGCGCGGCGGCGTCGACGACGGAGAGTTCGCTTTCGACCAGCAGCTTGAGAACCGGGTCGAGTTCGTGGTAGGGCGGCAGGCTGTCGGTATCCAATTGACCGGGCCGCAGCTCGGCGGATGGCGGCTTCTCGATCGAGCGGATGGGGATGCGCACGCCATCGCGATTGAGAAAGCGCGCGAGCTCCCAGACCTCGGTCTTCCACAGATCCGCGACCGGAGCGAGCGCGCCGCAGGTGTCGCCGTAGAGCGTGCAGTAGCCCACGGCACACTCGCTCTTGTTGCCAGTCGTCAGCAGCGCGTGACCGCGCTTGTTGGAGAACGCCATCAGCAATGCGCCGCGGGTTCGCGATTGCAGGTTCTCTTCCGCCAGACCTGGCTGTGTGCCGGCAAACACCGGCTGAAGCGCCTTCTCGAAGGTGTCCTGCAACGGCTCGATCGGCAAGACATGGAACTCGATGCCGAGGTTGTGGGCGAGCGCGCGGGCATCCTCGACACTGTGATCGCTGCTGTAGCGCGACGGCATCGCAACGCCGACTACGTTGTCCCGGCCGAGAGCGTCGACCGCGAGCGCCGCGACGACGGCAGAGTCGATGCCGCCCGACAAGCCGATCACTGCACGTGGCAGGCCAAACTTGTGCGCGTGATCGCGAATGCCCTGGATGATCGCGCGGGCGTGCATCTCCGGCGCTGGCCGCGCGACGAGCGCGTGCCGCCATTCACTGTGCTTGCCCGTGTCGACGACATGCAACGCCTCCTCCCACTGAACGGGCACGAACGCAAACCCGTTCTGCGACACCGCCAGCGAGCCACCGTCGAACTGCAGCGTGATGTTGCCGCCGACGAGATTCGCGTAGAGCATCGGGACCGCGTGGCGATGCGCCGCGAAAGCGACCATGCGCCCGCGGAACGCGTCCTTGCCGAGGTTCCACGGTGACGCGCTCAAGTTGACGACAAACTCGGCACCGGCGCGCACGACCTCCTGCACCGGGTCGATCGGGTACTGGCGCTCCGTGAAGAACTCCTCATCGTTCCAGCCATCCTCGCAGATGACGACACCGATGCGGTGACCGCCGTGATCGACGATGTTGCGGGCGGGTTCGCGCCACGGTTCGAAGTAGCGGCCTTCATCGAAGACGTCGTAGGTCGGCAACAGGCTCTTGCGTGCAACGATGCGCACTTTGCCGCCAAACAGCCACGCCGCGGCATTGTGCAACGGCCGACCACCGGTGGCGCGGGCGGTTTCGTTGGTGGCGACGCAGCCAAGGAGCACGGGCAGGTCCGCAGGCACGTCCTTCGCCAATTGCTGCAACGCTCGTTCGTGCGCGCGCAAGAACTCGGGTCGCACCAGCAAGTCTTCGGGCGGATAGCCACACGTCGCCAGTTCTGGGAAGACCGCGAGTTCGGCGCCCTGGGCCCGGGCGCTCTGCGCCATCGTGACGATGCGCGCGGCGTTTCCGGCGAGGTCGCCGACCGTGGTGTTGAGTTGGCAGAGAGCGACGCGCATTCGCGGGGGTTCCAGTCAGCGGACTTCGAGAGGCAAGCTGAACTCGATGGTCTCACGCGTTCCCTCGACCTCTTCGACCGAGGTGGCGCCGAGCTCACGCAGTCGATCCACCACAGCTGTCACGCTGCTCTCGGGCGTGCTCGCGCCCGACGTGATGCCGACGGCCAGCTTGCCTTGCAGCCAGGATGGGTCGATCTCGGCGGCTGACAACACCAGATACGCGGGCACGCCAGAGTCGGCACCGATCTCACGGAGCCGATTGCTGTTGCTGCTCATCTTGTCACCGATGACCAACCACACGTCGACCTTGCCGCGCAGTTGCTTGACGGCCATCTGACGGTTGGTCGTCGCGTAGCAGATGTCCTCCTTGCGCGGCGTATGCAGCTTGGGGAAGCGGCGCTTCAACACCGCCATCACGCGCATCGCT
>CAMBXM010000003.1 GCA_945871815.1 Singulisphaera sp. GP187 | reverse complement strand
CACGTCTTCGCGCCGGATGAGCCGCTGTCGCTGTCGCCCTTCGTCGATCCGGTGGTCGCCGGTGGCCACCGCACATGGCTGGTGCTCGCTGGCTGCGCGACCAGCATCGGGCTCGCGCTCGGCTCGCGCCGCCGTCTGCGTCGCGCCGGCGCCGACGCGCGCGCGCTGCGGTTCTGGTCCGTCGCGGTGGCACTGACCGGCCTGCTCGGGGCGCTTCTCTGCGAGTGGTTCGAGCCGACGCGCGCCTGGCGATTGCCCGACGCCGAGCCGGCCCCGGCGCCGCGGATCCAGACCCCGGACGCCGCCTGACCGCTAAGAAAGATTTCTTTCTTAGCTGCCCCCGCTAAGAAAGTTTTCTTTACTATCCCAGGTGCGCCGATGCACTCGGCGATGCCAATGCGCCGCCAGACTGGGAAAATTGCCACGGTCCGGGTGGCGGGAGAGGGCTACCAGGCCTTCATCCCGCTGCCGCTTCCGCCTACCGAGCCACCGCTCGAATTGGGTGCGGACCTTTCCCGTCGCTTGGCCGCGGCCGAGGCGGCGTTGGATCGGCTCGAACTCGCCTCGGCCATGGTGCCGTCGCTCGACTGGTTCCTCTACGGCTTCGTCCGCAAGGAGGCCGTTCTCTCCTCTCAGATCGAAGGCACCGAAGCGACGCTGGTCGACCTCTTCGAACTCGAGTCGTTCGAGACCGGCGAGGCGCAGCCGGACCTCGACCTCGAGGAGGTCTGCAACTACCTCGAAGGTCTTCAGTACGCGCGCGGCCAGCTGGTCGCGGGCACCGGGTTGCCGGTCTCGATGCGTCTCCTGAACGAGGTGCACGCGAGACTCATGCGCGGGGTTCGCGGCGCTGACAAGCAGCCAGGGGAGGTGCGCAGGAGCCAGAACTGGATCGGCGGCACACGGCCCGGCAACGCGTTCTTCGTACCGCCACCGCCTGAGGAACTGCCTCAGTTGCTCTCGGACTTCGAGCGGTTCCTCCACGCGAAGGACGACCTGCATCCGCTGCTGCGCGTCGGACTGCTGCACGTGCAGTTCGAGACGATCCATCCCTACCTCGACGGCAATGGCCGCATCGGGCGCCTGCTCGTGACTCTGTTGCTCGAGCACTTCGGGCTCCTGTCGCAGCCGTTGTGCTACCTGTCGCTCTACTTCAAGCAGCGCCGCACCGAGTACTACGATCGACTCACTGCGGTGCGCATTCAGGGCGATTGGGAAGGTTGGCTGCGATTCTTCTTCGACGGCGTCGAGGCGACGGCGGTCGAGTCCGCGGACACGGCCTGCGAATTGTTCGCCCTGATCACAAGGGATCGGCAGACCGTGCTCGCAGCACGGCGAAGTTCGCTCGCTGCGATGCGCATCTTCGAACTGCTGCCGATGCACCCTGTCGTGACCGTGGCTTGGTGCATGCGCGCGACGGGGACAACTCGACCGACGGCGACCAAGGCCATCGCGACGTTGATCGAATGTGGCATCCTCCGCGAGACGAGCGGCAAGAAGCGCGACCAGACGTTCGGCTACTGGGCCTACCTCGAACATCTGCGGCAGGGCACCGACCTTCCGTGACGAGAGGTCAGCTCGGCGCGATGACTCACTTCGCGCGATCGAGGAATTTCGCGCGCAGCTCCTTGGTCGGCACCATGCAGGTCTCGCGCTTGCCGAACCAGCGATACCGGTTCCTCGCGATCCACGAGTAGATCGGGTCGCGCAGGAAGGGCGGGATCACGAAGAAGACCACCGCGAGCGACCACGGGAACGGAAGCCGCCGCGCGATGCCGAGCACTGCGGCGGTGCGAACCGAGACCGTGCCGTCGGCGATGAGCACGAGGCTGTCGGGCAGCGGTGTGGTGTGCCCGACTGCGCGGAGCGCTTCCTGCGCTGCTTCGGACTGCAGCGAGGCGAAGCAGAAGACAGCCTTCTGGTCGCGCTTCACGATCCACTGCACGGCGCCGTTGCACAGGTTGCAGACGCCGTCGAACAGGACGATCGGCGTCTTTCGATGCAGCGGCGGAGTCATGCGGCGCTGGAGCATACGCAAGAGGCGCGCGCAGGGCTTTCCTCGTGCGCATCGCAGCGGCATCCTGCGCGAATGCGCCTGAAGGTTCCGTCGTGGCTCGTGCAGTCCGTGGTGCTGACCTCGTTGCTCGCCGTTTCGACCGCGCAGGCAGGGGCCCCATCTGCGTCCGGAACTTCGCCGATGCTCGCGCCGCCATCGCTCACGTTGCTCTGCCGCGGGCATGCGCCGCTCGATGCGAATGCGCTGCGGCGCGCGATGCGCCGGCGGCTCGGCCGGATCGTCACGACGGCAGCCACGTCCAATCCTCGCGGCTCCTGGATCGCCCCGGACGGAAGCGGCAGTGGCGACGGCGTCGCGTGGGCCGTTCGGCACATCGACGCGCCCGTCGAGCTCGACGAACGCGCCCTTTCGAATGTCGACGACGTCGAGGTTCTGGCGACCCTGCGCGCGCACACGGCGCACGTGATCGTAGCCGCGGCGACGAACCCTTCGGAGCCTGCCGAGCGTGCGCGCTGCTACGCCGAACTCGCGCGCATCGCCTTCCTCGCGTGGAGCGACGACGTCGTCGGTATCGGTTGCGCCGAGAACGGACTGTTCTTCGAAGCGAGCGAGTCCATCCGCTACGCCTTGTTGGCCGACGATCTGCTCGCGGCGCTGTCGCCGAGTGTCGCGACCAGGATGGTCGTGCTCCTGCGCGCGCCGTTCGTGGCGGACAAAGACCTCCTCGAGGCCGCGTGCCAGCGCGAGTTCGGGAACGCGTTCGAGACCAGCGCGGTTGCCGTGGTGGGCGAACATGCAGCGGTCTCGCACGACGGTCTCGTCGTCACGATGTCGCCGCGCGATCCGCTCGAGTTCGATCCGGATGCGGAAGGCGACCTGCGCCGGAAGCAGGCACTCGCGGCGCACCGAGCGGTGCTCCACCTCGAGGTCCGTGGCCCGGCGGGTGGCGAGTACGAACAGAATCGTTCGCGCCTTCTCGCGCGGATCGTCGCCGCGTCGTGGACCGACGACTGCCTCGGCCTCGTGTGGAACGAGGACACCAAGATCGTGCCGGCCGATTCCTCTCTGCTCACGCGACTGCGCGACAAGGATCCTGTCGCGGCGTCGAAGCAGGCGGCGAACCCCGCGGTCGTCGGGGTCGAGACGAAGGACGAAGAGATGGAGGCCGCGATCGCGAAGGCGCGGCAGGAGTTCGACCGGGCGAGTTCCTTCTTCCGCGGCGGCGGCGCGATCCACGTGAAGTTCCCGTTCGCGACGCGGGCGGGATCGGAAGAGCACATCTGGGTCAGCGTCGACGCGATCGAAGGCGATGAGGTGCGCGGCACGCTCGGCAACGAACCCGTCGACGTCGAAGGAATGCAGCTCGGGAGCCGCGTCGTGCGCAAGGTTGCGGAGCTGAGCGACTGGCTCTACCAGCAGGACGGTGCGCTGGTCGGCGGCTACAGCATCGAGCTCCTCGATCGGCGCCAGAAGGCCGCGGAGCGGCGCGGCGGCGACAAGAAGTGAGTGGCTGCGCGCTGCGAGGTCACCGCAGGTAGTCGCGCAGACGTTCGAGCAAGCCCGAGAAGCGCGAGCCGTCGTCGTGGTTCTTCACCGCGAGTTCGAGCGCCTTCTGCGAGCCGACCACGACGACGAGTTTCTTGCCGCGCGTGATCGCGGTGTAGAGCAGCGAGCGCTTCAGCATCGGGAAGTGGTCGGTCACGATCGGAATGACCACCGCTGGGTACTCGCTGCCTTGCGAACGGTGCACTGAGATGGCGTAGGCCGGCACCAGATCGCCGAGGTCCTCGAAGCGGTACTCGGTCTCGCGATCGAGGAAGCGGACCCACAACTTCGCCGCCGCGGCGTCGACGTGCAGGATCATGCCAACGTCGCCGTTGTAGACCTCGCGGTCGTAGTCGTTGCGGATTTGCATGACCTTGTCGCCGCTGCGATAGACCTTGCCGCCTCGTTCGACCTCGAGCTTCGCCGGATTGAGCACGTCCTGGAGGTCGCGGTTCAACTGGTCGGCCCCTGCCTCGCCCCGGTACATCGGGCACAGCACCTGCACATCGTGACGTGGGTCCATGCCGAAACGTTTGGGGATGCGCTGTGCGGCGATTTCGCGAACCAGCATGCGCGCGTGGGCAGAGTTCTGCGCCGGCACGAAGAAGAAGTCGTTGCCGCCGCTCTGCGGCACTTCCCCCCGCAGGATGCCGTGAGCCACGCGCACGATGTCCGAGCCCTTCTGTTGCCGGAAGATCTCAGTCAGGTGTGCGATCGCGGGTCGGCCGGAGCCGAGAATGTCGGCGAGCACGTTGCCGGCGCCGACCGACGGCAGTTGGTTCTGGTCACCAACGAGCACCAGCGGCATCGACTGCGGCACCGCGGCGAAGAGTGCGTGCGCCAGTTGAATGTCGAGCATCGACGACTCGTCGACGACCAGCAGGTCGCCTTCGAGCGGGTTGTCGGCATCGCGCGCGAATCGACCGATGCCAGGCGTGAACTCGAGCAGTCGGTGGATGGTGCTCGCGGGCCGTCCGGTTGATTCCTCCAGGCGCTTGGCGGCACGGCCTGTCGGCGCTGCGAGCAGCACGTGCCGTTGCTTCTGGGCGAGCACTTCGCACAGCGCGCGGATGATCGTCGTCTTGCCGACCCCGGGGCCGCCAGTGATGACCGTGACCGGCTCCGTGAGTGCGCACCGCAGAGCCTCGCGCTGGCCTTCTGGCAGCTGGAAGCCGGCCGATCGTTCGAACCACGTGATCGCCGGTTCGGCTCGAACCGGAATCAGATGGCGCCCGCGAGCTAGCAGGCTGTGGAGCGCAAGGCCTGCCGCGTACTCCGCGGCATGAAGTGTGGCGAGGTAGGTGATCGGGCGTGGGTCGTCGAGCAGCAGTTGTGGCCCTGGAGGCATTTGGCGAACGATCGCGCCATCGTCGGCAAGCGGTGCGATCTGGGCTTCGATCGCCTTCTGGTTGCACTGCAGAAGCTCCGCGGTTCGGTGCAGGAGTTCGGCTTCAGGCAAGTAGCAATGACCGTCCTTGCTCGCGTTCTGCAGCACGTGAACCAGCGCGGCCCGCAAGCGCTCGGGGGCCTCCGGCGCGATGCCGAGGCTGCCTGCGAGTCGGTCGGCGGTGCGAAAGCCGATTCCGATCACCTCGTCGGCGAGGCGGAATGGATTTGCCGCGATCAGCGCCGACGCGTTCTTGCCATACCGCCGCACGATGCGCGCGGCGAGGCCCGGGCCAAGGCCATGCTGGCGCAAGAACACGAGGACGTTCTGCACGTCCTTCTGCGCCTGCAGCGCCACGACCAGCTCCTGGATCTTTTTGTCGCCGAGGCCGCGGATCTCGCGCAGGCGATCGGGTTCGGTCTCGATGATGTGAAGTGTCTGGTCGCCGAAGACCTTCGTGATCTTCTGTGCGGTCAAAGGGCCAATGCCCTTGACTAGGCCGGAGCCGAGGTAGGCCTCGATGCCGACTACCGTCTTGGGCGCCACGAGCTCACAGCTGTCGATCTGAATCTGTCGACCGAACTTGGGGTGCTCGCTTTCTTGGCCAGTGACCGTAACTGTCTGACCTTCAGCGAGTTGCGCTATCTGCCCGACGATGGTCAGCAGCTTGCCTGTGCCTTCTTCGACCAGCCGGCCGACGCCAAACCCAGTATCCGGATTGCGGAAGGTGAACCGCTCCAGGGTGCCGGTTGCAGCGCGCAGAGGGTGGCCTTCGGTGGACATGCGAAGCGAGCGAGTGGTGGCGGGCGGTGTAAGGTGAGTTCTACTGCGTTGCTCTCTGGCCGGCGGTCGCTATCGTTTCCCGCCCTTTCGCCTGCGGGGTGCTCCGGCTGGATTCGTCCATCGGGGCATCGGCGTCGCCGGTCCCGCTGTAGTTTCCTCCGACCCCGTTCGATTTCCCAGTTCCCATGATCCGCGTCCAGGTCCGCCCGAACGAGCCGCTCGAAGCTGCTCTGCGTCGCTTCAAGCGCCAGTGCAACTACTCCGGCATCTTCCGCCTCGCGAAGAAGTACGCCCATCACGAGAAGCGCAGCGACCGCCGTCGCCGCGAAGAGCGTGAGCGTCTGCGCAACATCCAGATTGCCGAACGGCGTCGTGGCAGCGGCGCGCCGAAGAACTCGCGCATGGGCAACAAGAAGCGCAAGGGCAAGAACGCAACGGGTCGCGGTGGCCGCGGTGGCCGTCCCGGTGAGCAAGACTTCGATCCGTTGACCGCTGATACGACGATGCAGAAGCCGGTCGCGGCTGGCGCATCGGTCGAGTAAGCGGCAGGGTCGCGCAGGCGCAGCCGTGCTGCCGAAGTTCCCTGGCGAAGGGCCGCGCGACCTCAGTCGTCCTCTTGAGCAGCTCAAGTTTCTGGTCGACGTCCGCTTCGATGGCCAGCGCTTGGACGTAGCGCTCGCCACCGTTCTGCCCTGGCGGTCGAGGCAGAGCATCCATCGCTTGATTGACGGTGGCTACGTCACGCTCGTTGGGCGCAAGGCGAGTGCATCGCGGCGCGTCCGTACCGGCGAGACCGTCGTCGTCGATGTGCCAAAGGAGGCGCTGCCCAAGCCCGTTCCAGAGTCAGACGGCGGCATCCACCTGCCGATTGTCTACCAAGATCAGTGGATGCTGGGCATCGACAAGCCCGCCGGGATGGCGGTGCATCCTGCTGGTCGACGGCTGGCGGGCACGTTGATCACCGAGTTGCATCGTCGCTACCGTCGTAAGGACGATCCTGCGCATGACGTCGTGCCGCGGTTGCTGCATCGCATCGATGTCGAGACCTCAGGCATCGTGGTGGTTGGCTTGTGCGAGCAGTTTCACCACCTCGTGGCGCGTCAGTTCGAGGAGCGCGACGTACAGAAGACCTATCTCGCCGTGGTGCATGGCAGGCCGGCGCGGAGTGAAGGTACGATCGACTACAGCATCGGGCCCGACCGCAAGTCGCCCGTTCGGCTGAAGCTCGAGGCGCGCAGTGACGGCACCGGCATCTCCGCCTCGACTCAGTATCGCGTCCTTCGCGGCAACGAGCGCTACACCCTCGTCGAACTGCACCCCAAGACGGGGCGCACGCACCAACTCCGCGTGCACATGTCGGCGATCGGTTGCCCCATGGTCGGCGACAAGATCTACGGCGGTGACGAGCGCATCTTCTTGGAGCAGCTTGCGGGCCCTCTCAGCGACGAGAGCCGAGCGCGCCTGGTGCTCGATCGCCAAGCTCTGCACGCCCACAAGCTGCGCTTCCATCATCCGATGCTGGACCGCGAGATGGAACTCGTGGCGCCTCTGCCTGCCGACATGCGGTCGCTGATCGGGGACGAGTAGCTGAGTAGCTGGCGGATGGGGCTGCAGCTCGGAGTGGGGAGTGCTGGAACCCGATTCCCTCGGCGACCCCGATTACCGCGGCGAACAGCCGCAGCGTCGCAGTCAGACGTCAGAGCCGCAGCGAGAACGGTGTCACCAACCGATAGCGATCCGTGTGTTGGCACGGGTCCGGGCTGCATCGCGCCGCCGTGTCGGCGGCAGGAGCGGCCGCGCTGCGCGCTTTGTCGCGCGGGTTGGTGGTGGCCAAAAGTTTGGACGGCGGCGTTGCCTGATCGGTCATCGCACTGCGTCCAGAACCGGGTTGCACGTTTGCGCTAGCGCTCATGGGTGCCTCCTGTCGGCAGAAGGGCAGAGGGTACGAAGGGTGGCGGACTCTGGCAACCCCAGGGCTCCCGTGCCATGGCGGCGCTACGCACAAGGTCGGGTCTCGATGCGAGCCAAATCGGCGGTCATCAAGCGGCGAGCAGGAGACCGATCAGCAACGGCAGGACCGAGAGAACAACGTAGAGAAAAGCGATCGCCATGAGCTCGCGCCGCAGCGATTGGGGCTTTGCAGTCTTCGCGGCGTTGCGGCCAGGCGGCGTTGCGAAAGTCATGCTGCACCCAGCCCGTCGGGCATGCGGCGGAGCATCGCCACCAGTCCGAGGACCGCCAGAGCCGCGGCCACGAACTGGGCCAAAGGCGCAGCGATAGCGACCGCTGCTCCAGCGCCGGCCAGAACGAGTCCGTAGGCCATCAGATTGCCAAGATCGAGCTCGGGCTGCGGCGCCTCGATCGAGAACGGCACGTCGGGCAGGACGCGGATCATCGCGCGCGCCGCGATGCCGCCGAGTGCGAACGAAAACAGCGACAGCGGCAACGCTCGCAGCGGCGGCATCCCTGTCGCCAGCAATCCGAGCAGCGCGAGTGCATGCACTGGCAGCAGCAAGTGCGTCAGCAGCGCGATCCACGTTGCCCGCTGAACGCGAACGAGTGGCAGTCGAGGCGCGCTGTCGAACAGCCAGCGCGCACCCTGATGGTCCGACTGCTGCAGCATTGCGATCACGAACGGCAAGTAGATGGCGGGAAACTGCAGCGCCATCGCAGTGAACAGCATCGAGCCGCGTTCGTCGTTACCGCGTAGCGCCAAGAAGGCGAATGCGGCGGGCATGCCGAGCAGCGGCAGCACGCGCGAACGAATGCCCGGGCTGCGCCACAGCATCGTCGACGTGAATGCCGCGATCGCCGCGTCGGCGGGTGTGCCCGCAAGCTGCAGGCTCCGTCGCGCGAGCCATCCTGGTCGCTTGACCGAGCGTCGTCGATCGTGCTCGCCGTCGCCGATCGCCACGGCAGCGGTCAGCAACGTCAACAAGACCGCGAGCCATGGCAGTGCGCGCCACGAGTTGGCGGTCGGATCGTGCAGCAGTTTCGCGGCGTGGTACGGCGGCAGCAGCTCGGCACCGACTCGCCCGAACGGCAGGCCGGCAGCATCGCCGCGCAGACTGGTCATCGACAACGCGAAGAACACCACGCCGAACCCGAGCAACAGCGCCTTGCCGGTGCCCGCGACCAGTGCTGCGCCATGACCACCAAGGAGTGCCCGCGCCGCGCGCAACGTGACGGACAAGCCAGCGATCGCGAGTCCCGAGCACATGCACGCGAGCAGGATGTAGAATGGCACTTTCCACGGATCACTCTCGTGACACGCGAGCAAGATCGCAGGTGGTAGCGCCATCCCGATCGTCACCAGCATGGTGGAAAACGAAGCGTGTGCGCAGCGCGCGAGCACCGCCTGCAACCGCGACACTGGCGACGTCGCCAACAGGATGCGATCGGCAGCACGGCGGTGCGTCGGCTGCTCGGTGTCGAACGCGCCGAGGGCCACGAGCAACGTCGACACGGAGAGCGTCGCGGCCGCGAACGGCACGGGCGGCACCTCGGGATAGAGCAAGGCCGACACGCCGAGCGACAGGAACGACTGCGAGAAGATCGTCGTCGTCAACGTGCTGGCATCGCCGCCGCTGCGCCGCGCTTCGCCGAAGAAGTCGAGCACCAGCCAGGCGTGGACCAGGGCGCGGAGCGGGGGCGTGCGGTGTCCGCCGTGCATGGGCGAGCACCGTAGCGCTGCGGTGTCGCGATCGACAGCACGCAGATCGGGCCAATCGCGTGCGCCTGGCATGGAGCGGTGGTGTTCGTGTGCTCGCCTGCTCTCAAAGCGCGCGTTGCCCGACGCAGTACTTGCCACGCGGCGGTCGCGCCGCCAAGTTGCGTCCAATGGACGTGGTCCTGGTCTCGGCGCGTACGGCGGAACCGCACCCGCACTGGAGTGCAGGGCTGTGCCGCATCGTCGCCAGCGAGCTTGTCGCCGCCGGCGCGCGCGTGCAGTGGCTGTGTCCGACCACTAAGGGCGAACCGCCACCACCGCCGCTTGCCGGTGTCGCCATCGCGCCGGTCGACGGTACTGTCGCTCCGTTCCGAGCGACCGAAGCTCGGGTCGACGACACGGCCTGCGACCAACAGCTCGCTCGCATGCTGCGCCCACTGCGCCGCGCCCACGTGGTCCATTTCGGGCTCGGCGCGGCTGGTTCGGCAACGCCGCTGTGGCTTGCCGAACGCATGGGTTCGCGACCGATCTCGGTGGTCACGTCACGCGAGGTGCTCTGTGCGCGACAGACCTTGGTCGACAGCACTGGGGCGCGGTGCGATCGCTTCGACGACGCGCTGCGTTGCACAGAATGTGCCTGCGCCCCGTGGTCGCAGGGCCTCTCACTGCTGCAGTCGAAGTGTGCGCGGGCGCTGCGCTGGCTTGGCGGGCACTCGCCGTTTCCCAACCGAATTGCGATGCTGTCGCGAAGTGATCTCGTGCTGGGCAGCCTGTTGCTCTCCGACGTCCTGGTTGCCGACGCAATCGAGAAGGAGCAGCTGGTTGCTGCCGGTGTGCCTGCGCGCAGCGTGCAGGTCGTGGGGCCGGTCGGCGGCGGGCATCCAGACGCGCGCGCGGTCGCCCAGGTCTTGGCGGAGATGGTCGGCGTAGGGGGCTGAGGCGGCAGCCCTGGCTTTACGCCGAAGGCCTGCTGCAAACCGTCGCGGCGACTGCAAACCCGACCAGCAGCACGACCGCGCACAGCACCTGCCAACGCGCTGCGCAGTCCAGCCAGGTCGGTTCAAATGGCACGTGACCCGGCTGTGCTCGCCAAGCCTGCAGGGCCGCGAAAGCAGCGTAGTTGCCGAACTGCACCGGTGCGTTCTGGGGCGCACATCGACGCTGCAGGTGTAGGTCGAAGGCGGCGACGTCGAGATCAGAAAGTGCGCCGAACTGTGCCATCAACAAGACGGCGCGCGCTGAATGCACCGGATTGCAGGCGTCAGCGACCACTCGTGTCCCGGCTTGGCGCCGGTAGTCGAGGAAGCCCACGCCTTGCGTCGGCTCCGGGTTTGTCGCCGTTGCGCGCAGCAGTTCGTGAACGCGGTCGCGCAGCGCCATCGGATCGGCGCCCAACTCACGTAGCGTGGCCGCAACGGCAAGCAGACGGCCGAGGGAGTCGTGTTCATTCGGAGTGCGGTGGGCGTCGAGCACCGCGGCGACGATGCGGTCGCGCTCGAGAGGCAGTAGCAGGCCTTGGCGTTGGTGCAGTCGATAGCGCAGCAACTCCGCCGGCGAGTTCACGAGATCGGGGCGAGCGAGGCGGTCAGGGTTCGCGGGGCTGCCGGCGAAGGCCGCGCGCCAGTTCTGTTCGACGTCGGGCGAAGCCAGCCCCAGATCGAGCAGCGCATGGCAGGTGTAGGAGAATGCCGTGGGGTTGACCTCGCGGTAGAACGGCGCAAGTTCGTCGATCGTCGGCGCCGGAAGGCCACCAGCGCGCAGGTTTGCGACCATCTCGGCGATGTCGACGAAGCTGGGCTCGGCGAAGCTCGTCGTCGCTGCCGTGGCCCAGCCGTCCGACGACCGAACCGGTTCGCCGACGAGGCTGTCCGGCGCTCTTTGGAGGGAGCTGACCATAAGGATTGTCACGCACCACCATGCGAGGCGCGCCGCGTACGGCTTGCCGGACCTTGCGATTGCGTGGCAAGCGAGGGCCCCTAGCAGTAGCAACAGGGCGAGCAACGAGACTCCCATCTGCGGTGTCGACCCCGCGAGGTGAAACGCCAGTGGCGAATGGGCGGCGAGCAGTGGAGCCAGCATGAGCGACTGGACTGCGAGAGTCTCGAGCCACTGGCCCGCCATGCTGCCGAGCTCGGCCCGCGTTGCCAAACCGGCCGCTGCGAGGCGCTGCCATAACATCAGCATCACGAGCGCGGCTACGAGCAGCACTAGCGTGACCGCAGCTGCCGGTGCGAACACGAACGCTACGACGAAGGCCATCGGCACGATGACCGTGCTCAGCCGGTGGTCCTGGCGCCACGAGCGGATCTCCTCGCGTGCCATCGCGGCATCGTCGCGCTGTTGCGTAGTGCCGTTCTTGGCCATCAGTCCGCGCACCAGAGCGACCAACGTCAGTGCCACCGCTGCCAACGTCGCTATCGGCATCAGCACGAGCGTCGGCAGCCACTTCACCGAGGCCTTGGTTGCCACGGCTGGTGCCGCGGCAACGAGGCTCTTCGGCAGCATGGCTGCAGGGAGAATGGCCGCCGCTGCGCGCAAGAACGGTGACAGTGTCCGCCTCTCTGTACGAGGCTCCTCGATGCGCTTGCGTACGCCGGCGGCAAACTCTGCAGCGTCGGGTCGCAGTCCAGCGAGTCCGCTGTGCAGGGCGTCGGTGAGTTCGCGATCCTCGAGCTCGAAGTCGGTTGGGTCGCGAAGTTCTAGTGGAGCGCTCATCGGCCGAGTTCCTTCGCCGGTTCTGGCGGCGTTGCGATCGATGCCTGCTGCAGCATCGCCTTGAGTTCGTGGCGGGCGCGACGAAGTCGCCCTTCCACGGCGCGGACGCTGGTGCCGAGCACTGCTGCGATTTCTGGGAGGCCGCTACCTTCGACGTAGCGCATGGTCAGCACCGTGCGCCACGGTTGCCGCAGTCGCAGCATGGCCTCGCGAACGGCCACCGCCCCCGCGGGTTCGTCGGTGCTGCTGCTGGCGGAGAGTCGTTCTGGTGGGACGTCGTCGAGTGTGCCGGTACGGCGAAGCGAGGTGGGACCGCGGTCGCGACGCCGTCCTTGGCGATGCAGGTTGCGAGCGATGCCGCGCAGCCAGGCACCGACCGCGCGGTCGTCAGCCCAGTTGCCGCGGAAGCGTGCGATCAGGGCATCCAAGTCCATCGGCAGTCTTTGTCCTGAGGCCGGTCTCAACCCACGGCGAAGTGGCGGAAACCGGCGGCGCGCGCGCGACAGCTCAGGCGTCGCCCGCCGCGTGCATCCGTTTCTGCCGCCGCTCGTCGGCGCTTTGCTCATTCTCCATGCGCCCGAGGAAGGCCTCGCCCAGGCGTACGCGCACGTAGCGTGCGAACAGCGGCGTCACGGCCTGCATGCGCAAGAACATCTCGATCGCCACCTTGCGGTAGGAGAAGTGTCCCTCCGGGCCGCTGCGGAGTTCGACGAAGTACGCGAGCTGCCGCGGCTCGAACACGATGCGCACGCGTTGCAGGAACGCGAATGGCGTCACGTAGGCAGCGGCATGGGGAAAGCGCGCGGCGACCTTCTGTTGCGCTGCAGCCGCGCGCTCGAGCACTTCGCGGTATTGAGCACCCTTCCCGGCGCTGTCGACCAGCGGCGGCACTGCGAAGCCGTGCTCCACCGTCAGTGTCTGTTGCTGCTGGAAACCCTTGCGGTGGCGACCGATGTCTCGATACGCGCCGAAGTCGAGCAGCACCTCGAAGTCGAACGGTGCGCCGCCCTCCAGACCGCTTGGCCAGCCGTCGTGCTTGCCGCGCGCGGCCATGATTTCGTCGAGGAGTTGCACGCGTTGCCCGTCGGTCAGTGTGGCCACGCGAGCAGTGGCGGCGGCGAATGGCACCGAACAGTGCTCGTAGAGCAGCGAGGCGAGCAGGCGCACGTCGAGGTCCTGGTCGTACTGGAGCAGCGTCACGTGACCTTCCGCGGCGTGGCTCTGCGCAGTCTGCTCCGGCCGCAGTTGCAGCTCGCCGGCGATGCGTCGCAGCATCGTGTGCTGGCTTCGCAAGTAGTCGTTTGGGCGCGCGTACGACAACAGGGTCGGCAGTGCCAGCTCGGCCTGTTCGCGCATCTTCTCGCCAACGGCGCGGAACTCGGCGAGTGGATGGCTCGTGAGTTCGGTGATCACGTCGCTGAGCGTGCGCGCATCAGCGACCATGCCCCACTTGGTATAGATCGCCGGCAGCAGCAGGTAGCGGGCGGCGTCGAAGGCCTCGGCCTTGAGCGTGCGCAGCCACGGGCCTTCCTTCTCGTCTTGCTGCCGCGGCCGCAGTTCCTGGAGGTGCGACAGCAGCGTGACCGTGAGTTCGCGATACAGCGCGAAGGTCGAGGCCAGCACGGAGTCGTAGGCTGCTAGGATCTCCCCGCCGGCAGCGACCACGTCGGGATCGCGCCAATGCGTCTCGGCCGAGAACGAGATGTAGCGCGTCGACGACTCTTCGAAGGTGCAGCGGCGCTCGCGCTGGATGAAGCGCGTGACGAGCTGCGAGACGCGTTCGATGGCGAGGTGAACGATCGAGCCCTCGCGGAGCGAGTTGTGACCGTGGTCGATCGCGTAGGTCTTCAGGAACTGCCCGGCCTTGTCGGCCATGACCGAGGTCAGGGTGTCGCTGGCCGGTGTCTTGGCGAGAAACTCGTCGAGGCTTTGCCCAGTCGCCGTGAGGCCTTGCTCGAGTCGCTCGAGGAACTGGTCGCGCATCGATTTGCTGCTGCGCGAATAGACGCCGTTCAACGTTGCGGCGACTTCCTGCGGCAGGTTCCGGACCAGATAGACGTCTGCGTGCCCCGGGCCGTCGACGACGGAGAAGTACCGTTCGAGGAGGCGGCGTTGAGTCTCGGAGTACGGCATGGGGGGCGGGAGCTTACGGAACCCAGGCGAATTGCGCAGCAGCCGCATTGCTCCGAAAGGGCCGGATCCGTGTCCTTCTGCCGACGCGTTGGCAGGTGGGTGGTTGCCGTCGGCGTGACAGTGGCCACAATGCCGCGGACATGGCTTTGATTCCTGCGAACCCGCGCGTCTTCGTTGTCGGTTGCCCGAGGTCGGGCACCACACTGCTGCAGCGCATGCTCGACAGTCACTCGATGCTCGCTGTGGCGAACGATACGAGCTTCATCCACAAGCCGCTGAAGGCAGTAGTCCCGGACTGGAGGCGCACGATCCAGCAGGATGGCGACGTGCCACTGACGCCTGGTCTCGTGGACTACACCCGCACCTACAAGCGATTCCTGCGGCTCGGTCTATCCAGCGAGCAGGTCGATCGCGCTGCCGGTGCGGCGACGTACTCGAGGTTCGTCTCGGCTCTCTATGACGAGTTTGCAGCCAACAGCAGCAAGCCGCTTTCCGGTGAGAAGACGCCTGACTACGTGCGTCGCATCCCGCTGCTCCACCGGTTGTTCCCGCAGTCGAAGTTCGTGCACATCGTCCGCGACGGCCGCGATGTGGCGCTGTCGTCGGTCGAGTGGGCCAGCAAGGGGATCGGGCCGAGCAAGTTCGAGCTGTTCGAGAAGCACCCTGTGGCGACCACGGCGATGTGGTGGTGTTGGCAGGTCGCGACTGGCCGCAAGGACGGGAAGGCGTTGGGCAACGAGTTCTACCACGAGCTTCGCTACGAGCAGTTGCTCGACGATCCGGCGGCCACGTTGAGAGGCATCACTGAGTTCCTTGGCTTGCCGTACGATCCAAAGATGGAGCGCTACCACGAGGGCAAGAGCTCGTATGCGCCGACCGCCTCGGCCAAGAGCGCGTGGTTGCCTCCGACCAAAGGCTTGCGCAGCTGGAGTGCCGAGATGGGGCCGCGCGATCTGCAAGTGTTCGAGGCGCTTGCGGGCGACCTGCTGGACGAACTCGACTACCCCCGTGCCGTCGGCGCCATTGCCGTCGACATCGCTGCCGAAGCCGAGCAGTGTCGCCGCTGGTGGCACTCATCGGACGCGCGCGATTGAGGTGGGCTCCCCCGTTGGCGCGGCGAGGTCGCGCTCAGTGTGCGTGCTGACCTTCGAGCCAGCGTTCGACTTCGATCGCGGCCATGCAGCCCGAGCCGGCTGCAGTCACCGCTTGGCGGTAGTAGCTGTCCTGGCAATCGCCCGCGGCGAACACGCCTTCGATGTTGGTCGCGGCCTTGCCCGGCTTGGTCACGATGTAGCCCTTGTCGTCCATGGTCAGCCTGCCGCGGAACAGGTCGGTGTTGGGCTTGTGACCGATCGCTAGAAACAGGCCGTCGGCCGGCACCCGCTTCTTGTGACCGCCTTCGGTCGACGTCAGCTCGACTCCCGTCACCTTGCCTTGCGTCACGTCGAACACGTCCGTGACGTTCTGGCCCCAGAGCACCTCGATCTTTGGGTTGTCGAGCGCGCGCTGTTGCATGATCTTGCTGGCGCGCAGCGAATCGCGGCGCACGACGAGGTAGACCTTGCTCGCGAACTTGGTGAGGAAGTTGGCTTCCTCGCACGCCGAGTCGCCGCCGCCGACGACGTAGACGACCTTGCCCTTGAAGAAGAATCCGTCGCACGTGGCGCACGCCGACACGCCGCGGCCCTGCAGCTTCTTCTCGTTCGGCAGCCCGAGGTACAACGCGCTCGCGCCGGTCGAGATGATCAGCGATTGCGATTGGTACACTTGGTCATCGTCGGTCGTGACGGTGAACGGCCGCTTGCTGAGGTCGACTTCGGTGCCGACGGCATAGATGACTTTGGTGCCGAACCGCTCCGCTTGTTCGCGGAACTGGTCCATCATCTCCGGCCCCATGATGCCCTTGGGGAAGCCGGGGTAGTTCTCGACCTCGCTGGTGATCGTGAGCTGCCCGCCGGGCTGTTGGCCCGCGATCATCACGGGTTCGAGGTTGGCGCGCGCGGCGTAGATGGCGGCGGTGTAGCCAGCGGGGCCGGAGCCGAGGATCAGGGTCTTTTTGACGTCGCTCATGGTGCGGTAGGGGCGATCGAACGCGGCGCAGACCTTACTGCGGTGCGCCAGAGGGGCGCGAGAGCATTCGGCTCCCTACGTCCCCTCGGAGCCCAGTCGGTCGGCCTTCGGTGAGCTGTCAGCAGGCCCTCGGCGAGCGACCCGCCGTGCCACGGCTCAGTTCGGCTGGTAGATCTCGGCGCTCAGCGGGCCGCCGCCGGTCACCATTACGGTGCCGTCTGGCAGGTTGATCGCGAACGGGAACGAGCGCGCTGCGGCCATGTTGCCCGTCGGTGCGATCGTGTTGTTGGCAAAGAACCGATCCGCCGAGTTGGTGGGGTTGAACGCGAACACCCCGTTCGGGATGTCGAGCGCGAGCTGGAAGCCACCGGCGATCAGCGCCCCGCCATTGGGCAGTGGCGCGGCCGCCGCACCGGCGCGACCTTCTTGCATGCCGGCGACGGTCGCAAACGTGCCGAAGCCAAACAGGCTCGGCGTGTAGACCTGACAGTCGGTCCGCGTCGCGATGATGATGTCTTGCAGTTGGCCCGTGGTCAGGAACACCGACAGGTCGAGCGTTGCGCCACCGACGAGCAGCACGCGGTTGTTGTTGGTGAGCGGCACGGCGGTGTGCATGAAGCGCGAACCACTGAATGCCGCCGGCAGACCGAAGCTGTTGGTCGTCGGGTTGAAGCGATACGCCGTCGCCGACACCGTGGGCAGGTTGATGATCGGGATGAGCGAGATGCCGCCGGCGATCAGGACCTGGCCGTTGGTGGTGGACGTCGAGGTGTGGAAGGCGCGCGCTTCCAGCATGAGCGGTCCCGCTGCGAACGTGTTCGTCGTTGGGTTGAAGACCTCGGTGGTGTTGAGGATGCTCGTGAACAGCCCGAGCGGGTTGGTCAGGCTGAAGGCCGCGGATCCGCCGGTGATCAGCACGCGACCGTTACCCATCAGCGAGGCGCCGTGGCCGGCTCGAGCCTGGGCCATCGCCAGCGTGGTCGTGACCTGCGTCGCCGGATCGTAGATCGCCGCGGCTGCCGAAGGTTGACCCGTCGAGAGGTCGAGGCCGCCGGTGAACAGCACGCGGCCATCGCCGAGCACCGTGGTCTGCGAGAACAGGCCGATGCCAAACGAGGCGCCGGCGGTTTCCCATTCTTCGAGGCGCGACTTGTAGCGCGTCGCGATCGGGCCCGAGCCACCGACGAGCAGCAGTTCGCCGCCGGCTTCGGCGACGACGCCACCGCCGATGACTGGCACGAGCGGTTGGTTGAGCGGCTCGGCAAAGGTGCCGACGGGCTGCATGGTCATGCGCACGAGGTTCGACGTGAAGAAGGTCGAACTGTCTTGGCCAACCGCCTGCAGCGAGAAGACCTTGACGGCAAACTCGAGGTCACTGGGCAGCGGGATCGTGACCGAGGCGAGGCCCGCGCCGTTCAGCGTGCCGGTGAAGCCAGGGATCGCGAGGCTGGTGTCGACAAAGTCCGGGGGGATGGCGAGCGTGATGCCCAGCGTCGGGATCGGTGTCGACTGCTCGATGACGTGGAATAGCAGGATGTAGGGCGAGCCAACAGGGCCGCTCAGGCTCCACGTCGCGGTGCCCGGGAGGCCACCGCCGCGTTGACCAAGGTCGAAGTTTTGTGCGTTCGTGGCACTTACGAGCAGCGCGGTGGCGAGAAACGGGAGGGCAAGGGTACGAAGCATGGTGGGATGCAGGTGGTTTCGAGTACGGGCGTCGCGCGGCAGGCTTGCGCGGGAGCAAGGCAGCGTAACGGCGAGCTGTGGCGCCCACCACATGGGCTGTTTGGGCCGAAGGAGCTCATGGGCCACCGGCGTCCTGCCTGCTGCGGCGAGCCGCAAGTGGCGCCTGTCCCCGAGCGCCCTCGATCAGCGGACGGGTTCGCCCGGCGGCGTCGCCAGCTCACGGCGCCGGATCTCGTCGCGATCTGACGGCGACAGCTCGCGCTGCACGAACTGCTGTGGGGTGGTCGTTGTCGTGGTGGTCGCGTGCAGCTGCGCCGTCGCGATCAGGTCGACGACCAGTTTGCCGCGTTCGCGCGCGACGACGTAGCAGCCCTCGGCGTCGCCGTGGTTCGGATCGCGAACGCGCACCTGCCAGCTGCCGTAGCGTCCGCTTGCGTCGATCGCGACCAAGCGCTGGCTTGTCTGCAGCGCTGCGAACGGCAGGCCCTCGAGCGCAGGTGTCGACTCTTCGGTCACAAGTCGACGCAGGGCGACGGTGTCAGCCGCGAACAGTGCGTCCTGGAATCGGTCAAAGGTCGCGAGCACGGCTACCGTGTCGTCGGGGCGACCGCAGGCAAGAGCCAACAGAGCGGTCGTGCCGATGGCAACGGAAGTTCGCGCGCGCATGCGACCGGGATCGACCAGAACGAGGCGGGGTCTTGAGCCCGCGGGTAAGGTAGGCGCCGCGATGGACAGAGATCGAGCTCGTTGGTGGTCGCTGTGCACCGTCGCACTCGCGTCTGCCGTGATGGCCCAAGAACCACTGCGGCGACCGTTACTCGGCCGGGTTCTGAGTGAGACTGGGGCACCCGTCGGGAACGCCCAGGTCGTGTTGGTCGGCACCCACACTGGCACGCCGGTCGCCGCCGCCGTCGATGTCGTTGAGGTTCGTTCGGGCGACCGCGGCCGCTACCGAGCGATGGTGCTACCGGGGCTGCCGTACTTCGCGTTTGCCTGCGGGCCAGCCGCGGCAGATGGCACTGTGCCGGTGGCGTCGCCGCGTGGCTGGTTCGGCGCCGGCGCCGTGGTGGACTTGGCGTGCAACAGCGTCGATGCCCCGTTGGTCGTCACCGTTCGCGGCGTCGAAGCTTGGGACGCCGAGGGGCCGCTGCAGCGGTTTGCCCGGCCTTGCTACCCCGGCAGTTTTGCGCCGATGCCGTTTGCGACCGCAAACCCTGCAGCCGCGGACGGCGCGGCTGTGTGGCCTCTGTTGCCACGCGGCTTCGTCGAGCTGCGGGCCAGGAACGGCGACGTGCTGTGGGAAGCCGCCGCGGTAGCTGTAGGGACTGCCGTCGTGACGATTCCGCCCCCTCGGCTCGTGCGCTGCCGCGTGGTCGACGAACAGGGTGCACCGATCGCTGGTGCGACGATCCACCTGCGCGGGATGACCAGCAGCGATGGCACGATCGACGGAGTCGTGACGGTGCGCGGCGCCTACGAACGAGAAGTCGGCATCACCGGGGTCGACGGAGTTGCCGAGCTGAAGCTGCCGCTGAAGGAGGAGCTCTTTCAGGTCGGGAGCGGTGCTGCGAGCTTGTTCGTGGCGCGGGCAAGTGGCTTTGGCGAGCAGGTGAGCGGGGCTCGCGGCGGGGACTTCTTCATCGACGGCAGAAAGTGCGAGCCACCTGCTGTCGGAGAGCTGCCGTTCCGGTTGTCTGCGCGTCCCGCAATCCAAGGCAAGGTGCGAGTTGGGGATGGACTGGCGGCGCCGGGGACCATCGTGCAGTTGCGCGTCGCGGCCAAGCTCTACATGGGCAACAACAGCTATCTGCACGATCCACGGCAGTATTCGGCGACCGTGAGTGAGGACGGTTCGTTCACGATGGCGAACGTGCCGACGGATCTCCACAGCAACCAGTGGGTCCTGCAGCGCGGTCTGTCGCAGCCGCCGCTGCTCTTGCCCGTCGAAAACGGACGGGTGCAGCCGGGCGACATCGACGTGCGCGATCTCGCGAAACTGTCGATCGCTGTGTTCGACGTCCGCAGCGGACCTGCAGCCGGACGTGCGATCTACTTGGAGTGCCTTGGTGGTGCGCGGGCGTCATCGCGCGACGGTGTGCTGCGCGCGGTGGTTGACAGCGCCGGTCGCGGCAGCGTCGACGTCCGTCAGGGCGACTGGCACGTCACGTGCTTCGACGACGAGAGCTGGGGAACGGCGCGCATGGTGCTCGCCGAGGCCGGCGAGCACGCGTTGGAAGTTCGCCTGCGCGAGTACCCGCGCGTTCACGGCATCCTCAGTTCTGCCGATGGGTCACCGGTGGTCGGTGCGAAGTTCGAACTGCGCGCGACGCGACGCGAAGGCGGCAAGCCCGAGCACGCAGTGCTGGCCACGTGGCTCGCCAAGACGCTACCGCGGCTCGTCGCAGCCGCTGGCGAGACTGCAGCGGACGGTTCGTTCTCGCTGCCAGCCTCACCCTTCGATTCGATTCATGTCGCGGTGCGTGCGAAGTTCCACGGGCGCACGAGCGAAGACCTCGACCTGGTGGTCTCTGACCCACCGGATGCGTCGAAGCTGGTGCGGCTGCAACTGCGCTGACTGCGGTCAGCTCGCACCGAGAATGGTGTTTGCCGCCGCGATCGGATCATTGGCTTGCGTCAATTGGCGATACACGCTGCCGAGGTCGGCGTCCTTGCCCGAACCCGCAGTCGCGCGCAGTTCGGCGACGGTGCCGCAGGCGAGGAGCCTGCCTTGGGCCAGCACCGCGACGCGGTGGGCAACGGTCTGCACGACATCGAGGATGTGGCTGCAGTACAGCACGGCGCCGCCGCGCTGCGCGAACATGCGCATCACTTCCTTGACGGTGAACGTGGTCTCGACGTCGAGACCCGACAGCGGTTCGTCGAGGACGAGCAGTCGCGGTTCGGTCAGCAGCGCCGCGGTCAGCGACACCTTTTGCTGCATGCCCTTACTGAAGGACGCCATCGGCTCGTCGATGCGGCTGCCGATGCCAAATCCCGCGAGCATCCGTTCGGCGCGCGCGGTGATCACGTCGTCGTCGAGCGAAAATAGGCGGCCCTTCAGCAGCAAGAACTCGCGCGGCGTCAGGGCGTCGTGCAGTCGCGGTAGTTCGGGCACGTAGCCCGTGATGGACCGTGCGCGCGGGGCCTCCGCGAGGGCATCGATGCCGTCGATTCGGACGGTGCCCGCATCGGGGCTCTGCAGGCCGACGAGGCAGCGGACCGTGGTCGACTTGCCGGCGCCGTTTGGCCCGAGCAGGGCGAGGATCTCGCCCGGCCGTACGTCGAGATCGAGTCCGTGAAGCGCGGTGAACGATCCGTACGACTTGCGCAGAGAACGCAACTGCAGCATGCGCGCATCTTGGCAAGTGCGTGCGCCGAAGTCGACCGTGGCTCTTGCCTCGCGCCCCGCGATCGCACGTAATCCGCTCCTATGCGTCCCGCCCTCCTTGCTCTCGTTTTGCTATCGCCGATGACCGCTCTGCGCGCGCAGGAGGACGGCGCGAACGAGGCGCCCTTTGCCATCGACACGCAGCGCGTCTATGCCGCGCAGGAGAAGTTCGACCGACCGCTGTTCGTGGCGTTCCACGATGCCGCCGCCGAGATGGCCTATGTCGTCGAACAGCCAGGCACCGTGTGGATGTTGAAGCGCGATGACGAGAGCAAGGACCGCACGCCGTTCCTCGATCTGAGCAAGCGCGTCTACGCCAACGACAACTGGGAGGAGGGGCTGCTCGGTTTTGCCTTCGACCCGCAGTATCGAACCAATGGTCGTGTTTGGTGTTACTTCACCGAGAAGACCGAGTCGCAGCAGGGCGAGGTCAAGCCGGGGCGCAAGTCGAAGTCGACGCGCCGCTCGGTGATCGCGCGCTACGACACCAAGACCGATGACAAGGGCGTGCGCACGGCGGATCCATCGACGGAACTCGTCGCCATGACGGTGTTCCAGCCGTTTCCCAACCACAATGGCGGCACGATCGTCTTTGGCCCGGATGGCATGCTCTACGTGGCGCTCGGCGACGGCGGCGCGGCGCGCGATCCGTTCAAGACTGGTCAAGACAAGGGCTCGCTGCTCGGCAAGGTGCTGCGCATCGATGTCCGCAACGCGACTCCAGATAAGCCCTATGAGATCCCGGGCGACAACCCGTTCGTCGGGGTAGAGGGCGCGCGCGGCGAGATCTGGTGCTACGGCTTGCGCAATCCGTGGCGCATCGCGTTCGATCGCCAGACCGGTTCGTTGTGGTGCGGCGACGTTGGCCAGGACCGCCTCGAAGAGGTCGACCTGTTGGTCAAGGGCGGCAACTACGGCTGGAACTTGATGGAAGGCACCGAGGTGTTCCGCAAGGACGCCGAGTTGCCCGCCGACTTGATCCCACCGATGGCTGAGTATCCGCACCAGGACGGCGTGTCGATCACCGGTGGCCATGTCTATCGCGGAACGGCAGTGCCCGAACTGGCAGGCAGCTACATCTACGGCGATTTCTCGACGTTTCGGCTCTGGGCTGTGACGCCGCCGAGCGAAGGCCAGACCGCGGTCGTGCGCGAGATCGGCCGCGCTCCGGCGCAGCTGTCGAGCTTTGCCGAAGAACTGGACGGCGAACTGCTGATGACCTGCTTCGACGGCAAGGTCTATCGAATCGTTCGCCGCGGCGCCGCGCGCTGAGTGCAGGGGCGCGGCGCGGCTGGATCACCTGCGCGACGCGGTTGGATCACCTGCGCGGCCAGCTGGCGCGTGTTGCGGTCTCGCTGGCAGCCCGAGGCGCAACAGCATCGTGTCGAGGCGCTCGTACATGTTCTGCCAGCGGAAGTGGTCGCGCACCCATTCCGCAGCGGCGCGCCCCTCTGCGCGCGCGCGCACTGGCGAGTCGAACAATTCGCGGATCGCCGCGACCATGGCGGGAGGTTGGCTGTGGATGCTCAGGGTGCCCGCGGGCACGTCGCCGAGCCCCTGCGCTGCTTCTGGGGTCGACACCACGGGCATGCCCATGCTCATCGCTTCGAGTACTTTGTTTTGCACGCCGCGTGCGAGTCGCAGCGGCGCGATCGCGACGGCGGCGCGGTCGAAGTACGGCGGAGTGGTCTCTACCCGGCCGGTGACTTCGATGCCGGCGCGTTGTGCCAGCGCCTTCACGGCGGCATTGGGTCGCGAGCCGACGATGAGGAACCGCGCGTCGGGGTGAGAGGCCTTCAACTGCGGCCAGCACTCGTCGGCGAACCACTGCACGCCATCGACATTGGGCTCGTAGTCCATCACGCCGGTGAAGACCAACGTGTGAGGGTGCCGCTCGGAGTCGCCGCTGCTGCGGAAGTGGTCGACGTCGACGCCGTTAGGCAGGACTTCGGGGTTCACGCCGGGGATGCGGCGCGTGAACAACTCGCGCTCGACCTCGCTGACAACGATCGATAGGTCGAAATCGCGCGCGACTGCGTCCTCGAACGCGAGCAGCTTCTTCGCCTCGCGCCCATAGATCCATCGCCCGAGCCAGCCGCTCTTCGTCGCGTATTGGAGCCACTTGTCGCTGTCGAGTTCGGCAAAGTGCATGGCCTTGGGGCAGCCCTTGCGACCGAGCACATACTGCGCCATCGACGACGAATAGACGTAGATGAGGTCCGGCGGCTTGGCCGCGCACCAGCGATCGACGGCAGCGCGCAGTTCGCCGTGGGCGAAGAACGGGATGGTCAACGCTTCGCCGGTGAGCAGGCCGCGCAAGCTCCACATCTTGCGCCAACCACGCGACAGCATTGGCGCCTCGACCTCCGCACCCTTGCTGCGCAGAAACGTCACGGCCGCGGCGTCGCGCTCCTCTTCGCGAAAGCAGCCGAGTCGGACCGAGTGCCCTTCCGCGAGCATGTGCTGCAGGAAGTGCCAGGTCGTGATGCGGTCGCCCCGGTCGGGCGGATAGGGCACGCGGTGGCAGAGAAAGAGGATGTCCATGGCGCGGTCTGTGGGCGGTGCCTTCTGGCGGTCGGCAGATCGTCATCGCCATCTGCGCAATCCCATCTCAAGCCCGTGATGCAGCGAGATCGATAGGGGCGAACGGAGAGCATCTTAGACCATGACCACCTCGGCCGGTCAGCAGACCAACATCCTCAGTCTCGTCAACACGACGATCGGACTCCCGACGATGCCGGAGGTGCTGACCAAGATCAACGAGGTCACCGCCGGTCCCAATTCGTCGGCGGAGACCGTCGCGGCTGTGGTGTCGAAGGACCCCGCCGTTGCGGCCAACATGTTGCGCATCGTCAACTCCGCCTACTACGGACTGCCAGTGCGGGTGTCGTCGATCAAGCTGGCCGTGTCGGTGCTTGGCTTCAACATGACCAAGAAGGTCGCCTTGAAGGCGGCCGTGTTCAGTGCGTTCGGCAAGAAGCGCGAGAAGCTGCAGCAGTTCGATCCGCTCGCTTTCTGGCAGCATGCCATCTACACCGGCGTCGCCGCCCGCACCCTGGGGCAACAGTCGACGATGTTTGCCGACAGCAACGCCGAGGACCTCTACATCGCCGGCCTGCTGCACGACATCGGCAAGATCATCCTGCTCGAACGCGCGGGTCCGAAGTACCTCGCCTGCCTGCGAAAGGCCGGTCAGAGCGGTCGTCAGCAGTTCGACGTCGAGCTCGAGGACTTCGGCTTCACGCACGCAGACGTCGGTTCCGTGCTCGCGATCAAGTGGTCACTGCCCGAGGACCTTGCGATCGCGATTCGCTACCATCACGCGCCAGCACGAGACCCGTTCCATCGGTCGCTGTCGTCGCTCATCCATCTGGCCGATTCTCTCGCTTGGCAGGCGGGCAAGCCGTCGACTTCGGGAACTGTGGGTCCTTTGATTGCGCCGACGGTCTACGATCAAGTGGGTCTCGAACCTGCCCAGGTCGAAGCGCTGTTGCCGCGGATTGCCGAGGACTTCGCAGCGTCCGAAATGCCCTGGTGACACGCTGATCGTCCCGCGCCGTTCGCGGCGCTGCGCCCTCCCCCCGTACCCCTCGTGAACCAGTTCGCCACCAGCCGCCCGAGGGGTCGATGAACTTCCGGCGCTGGGTCGTGTTCACCTTCCTGGTCCACGCGCTTGTCGTCGTGGTCGACAAGGGTGGCGGGCTCGTGCTCTACCTGTTGACGGCCAACCAGCCGGACCAACACGGCAAGTCGGGCATCGTGGCGTCGCTGCCGTTCGTGTTGATGGCGGTCGCGAACCTCGGGCTCGCCACGTCGCTGGTCTACTTCATCCGGCGCGGACGCTACACGGCCCAGCAAGCGTTCTCGACGACGCTGACCGTGGCGACGGTGTGGGGCGGCGCGCTGTCGCTGTTGTCCCTGGTCGTCACGCTCTACGTGTTGCCGATGATCGACCCGCGCTGGGTCGTCAGTCCGTGGCTGGTCGTTCCGTGGTGCGCGGTGGTGCCGATGCTCTTGATCGCGAGCTACGGCAATTCCGTTCAGCTCGCGCAGGGCAGCGTGCGTGACTACGGCATAGTCCACCTCGCGACTTCGATCGCGTTCCTGCCGGCGTTCTTCGCTGTGTTCTTCCTGCTCGGCGGCGACGTCGGCCATGGGGATGTGCCGCTTGCGGTCGCGTGGGGGCGGTTGGTCTCGAGTGCGATCGTCACAATCGTCGTGCTGTGGCTCGTTCGCAAAGTCGTGCGCATCCGCTTCGGGCTCGATCGCGGCTTCTTGCGCGATGGTCTTCGCTACGGCTGGAAGGCCAATCTCACGTCGACGCTGACCTACCTCAATCATCGCATCGACCTGCTGGTGCTCGGCGCGCTCTACGTGCCGACTCTCGACATGCTGCCGTCGATCTTCGGCAGCGGCGATGTGCTGCAGGAATCACTCAACAACTGGACTGCGTCGGTCAGCCCGGTCCCGGCCGTGCTGCGCGACGGCATGGTGCTGCAACCGGTGCTGCTCGACGAGGTCGTGTTCGCTCAGGTCGGCTTCTACAGCATGGCTGTGACGTGGGCTGAATTGGTGTGGCACTTCCCCGAGGCGATGCGCGACCTGTTCTTCAGCAAGGTTGCCGGCTCGACGCACGAAGAGGCCAAGAAGTTGACGCCCGTGCTGTCGCGCTTGAGTTTGGCGATGTCCGTGCTCGGTGGGCTGGCCGTCGTGATGCTGATAGACCCGACGATGAGCACGATTACCTGGCTCGCGGGCAAGCAAGGCGACCCGTGGGTCAACACTTGGAGCGACCCAGTCGGGCGTTCGCTCGTGCTATTGACCCCTGGGACCGTCGCCTTCACGGTTTCGAAGGTGCTGCAGGCCGACCTCGCGGCGCGCAACAAGCTGCAGATCTGCGTCATCGCGCAGTCGATCGTCATGGTCGTGATGCTGACGCTCGATGTGTTGTGGATGCCGTACTACGGGGCCCTGGGCGCCGCACTGGCGTCGACCGTCGCCTACGTTGCTTCGACGCTCTACACCGTCTGGGCCTACTCGCGGAACACGGGCATCGCCTCCTGGACCTGTCTGGTCGTGCACCTGTCGGACTTCCGCTACATCGGCGACATTTTCCGCGGCGTGATCGCGAAGCTGCGGCGGAGACCGGCGTGAGCGAGGCGGTGGCGGTCGTGATCCCGGCCTACAACGCCGCACCGTGGCTCCCGGCCGCCCTGAAGTCGCTGCGGGCGCAGACGCAACCCCCGCGCGAAGTGGTCGTCGTCGACGATGGTTCGAGTGACGCGACGCCGACGATCGCAGCCGAGCTGGGGGCAAAGGTCGTCCGCCAGTTGCAGCGCGGTCCGGGCGCGGCGCGCAACCGCGGCGTCCGCGAATCGAGTGCGCCACTGGTGGCGTTCCTCGATGCTGACGACTGGTTTGCGAACACCAAGCTCGAAGTGCAGACGCGGCGACTGCGCGAGCTCGGCGCCGATGCCATCTGCAGCGACGCATGGCTGGTCGATGGCGATGTGGAGGGAGCGCCGAAGAACCGGGGTCGCGACGTGCCGGAGACGCTGAACTTCGAGACCCTGCTGGTCTCGAACCCGGTGATCTGCAGCACGGTGGTCGCCCGCCGCGATGCACTCGTGCGCGTCGGCCTGTTTGATGAGGACCCGACGCTGATCGCGACCGAGGACTACGATCTGTGGCTAAGGCTCGCTCGCGAGCAGCCCCTCGCGTACTTGGCCGAACCGCTGGCGTGCTACCGCCGCCATGGGGTTTCGCTCTCGGCCAACACTCGATTCCTCCGCGGCGTCGAGCGCATCTTGGACAAGGTCGAACTGGCGGGACTCGCGGGCGATCGTCAACACGCGCTGGTCCGCCGCCGCCGTGCCGGGGTGCGACTCGACCTTGCCTGGGACCTGTTGGAGGGTCGCGTCGACGGCGGGGCGACCGAGGCGCGTCGCTTGATCGCCGAGGCCAATCGGTTGTCGCTCTCCTGGAAGGGCTTCCGCCTGTGGCTGCGCAGTCGCCTCCGACCCGTTGCTGGGCGGTAGCCCAACGGGCTCGAGGTCGGGCCAGTTTGTCCATGGCGCCGCCCCTTGTGCGCCAGGGCGGATGGGCATTGACCAAAGGCGCGCCGGGAACCCCGGCGCAACGATGGCGCGGTCCGAGCCCCACGCCTATCATCCTTCGCCCTCAATCGGACCCCGAACCCCCGCATTGCCGTGACCGACTCCCTCCAGATTACTGACATCAAGGTCGACGGCTATGAACGCGTCGTCCGTGGCACCGACGCGAAGTCCGGCCTACGCGCCTTCATTGCTGTGCATGACACGACGCTGGGTCCGTCCCTCGGCGGTTTGCGCATGTGGCCCTACGCGTCGGATGACGACGCTTTGTTCGACGTGAAGCGCCTGTCCCGCGGCATGAGCTTCAAGTCGGCCGTGGCGCACACGGGCCTCGGCGGCGGCAAGGCGGTGATCGTCGGCGATCCGAAGACGATCAAGAGCGAAGCCCTCTACCTCGCAATGGGGCGGTTCATCGATGCGCTCGGCGGTCGCTACATCACGGCCGAGGACGTCAATACCTCGATCGAAGACCTTGAGGTCATTCGCCGAGCGACGAAGCACGTAACCGGCCTCGCCCGCAAGGATGGCGGCAGCGGCAACCCATCGCCCTACACTGCCTACGGCGTCTACCTCGGCATTCGCGCCGCGCTGGGCTGGAAGTTCGGCAACGACAATCCGAAGGGCCGAACCGTGGTGATCCAGGGCATCGGCGCCGTCGGCTCCGCGCTCGCTCGCCGCTTGATCGAAGCCGGCGCCACCGTCTTCGCCGCCGACCGCAACATCGAGCGCCTCGGCCAGTTGCAGTCGGAGATCGGTGTGAAGCCAGTGGACGAGAAGCAAGTGATGACGATGCCGTGCGACGTGTTCGCGCCGTGCGCCCTCGGCGCCGTCATCAACGACCAGACGATTCCCGGCCTCAAGTGCCCGATCATCGCCGGGGCCGCCAACAACCTGCTGCTGGAGCCGCGCCATGGCAAGGTGCTCGCCGACCGCGACATCCTCTATGCGCCGGACTACGTGATCAACGCCGGCGGCATCGTCAACGTCTCCGTCGAGTTCAACCCTGGTGGTTACGACGAGAAGGTCGCGCTGAGCCGCATCGAGCGCATTCCGCAGGCCCTCAAGGAACTGTGGACCATCAGCAAGGAAGAGCGGATCCCGCCGAGCGACGCCGCCGACCGCCTTGCGGAACGCATCATCGCAGATGCGCGAGGAGTCAAGAAGGCGCAGGCGTTGCCGCCGAATCCGAAGGGCCGCAGCGGTTGCTGAGCAGTTCTCGTGCGCTGCCCAGCACGATGGCTGCGGGCGGCAGCGCGGCAGCGGCCCAGGCCCACGCTTCGTGGGCTTGGCCGAACGCGTGCGTCGCCGTGAACACCGCGTAGCTGACGGGCCCCGTGAACGCGAGCACGACAAGCGCTCGATCGAGCGCGCGGGCGTCGGCCACGGCGACCAATGGCAGCCACCAGAGGTGGTACCAGGGCGCGAAGTTGGGCACGCAGAACAGCACGAGCACGATTGTCGCCAGGGCGCCGTGGCGACCGAACGACCTCGCGTCGCGCAGCGCGATCGCGCCGTGCACCAACAGGGCAACGAGCAGGCCGGTGCCGATCCACGTCGCCGCGACGCCAGCGCCCGAGCCGACATGCGCAGCGAGCAGTGACGACAACGACCCCTGCGCGACGTTCGCCTGATCGGTGATCCAATCGAGGCCAGATGGCGCGCTCCACGACAAGAGCCAAGCCACGGCGAGGATCGTCGCCACCAGTCCGGTGCCGATCGCGAAGGGCACGAGTCGCCGCTGGCGGAAGGCGGCGGCGAGCAGCAGCGGCGCCAGCGTCGGACTGCCGTGCTTGACCAACATCGCAACCCCGTAGGCGAGTGAGCCCACGGCGAACCGCGCCTGTGCGATCGCGTGGCCGCAGGCGGCGAGGCCGAGGGCGACGAAGGCATCGTTGTGCCCGGAGCCTGCACTCTCGAGCAGCAGCCATGGGTTCCATAGCCACAGCACGAGCATGCGGCGCGCGTTCGCCTCGTTGGACAGTGAGCGCGTGGTGGCGGCGAGGCTGAGCGCGGTCGCGACGTGGGCGGCGGCGGCGAGCCCTTTCCATAGGTAGGCACCGAGCCACGGCGAATCCGGCACGGCGCACAGCCACTGCAGGACTGCTGCCACTGGGCCGTAGGGCATCACCCATCCTGGCCAATTGGCGCGCGCAGCGAACTCCGACATCGCCGGGTCGGAGCGCAGGGCAGCAACCGTCGTGAGATACGGATCGTGGCCGAGCACCGCGACGCGACCGCGGGCGAGGTAATCCCACAGGTCGTTGCTGAGGAAGTGAGGCGAGAGTGTCGCGAGCGCCGTCAGCAGCAGGCCAAAGCGCAGCCACGTTTGCGCCGGCAGCTCGGGGGCACGGCGCAGCGCGCGCACGTAGGCAAGACCGCCGACGACCGCAAACGCAACGAGCCCTGCGGTCTCGGCGAGATGCAGATACGGCGCCATGTCGCCGCCCCAGAAGAACCGGTGCCGGAGGGCGCAGGCGAGCAAGATCCCGTGGGCCACCAGCGACACGGTGAACAGCTGCTTCGCCGATCGGCTGCTCCGGTCGAAGGTGGCTGCGGACTCGGTCATCGCGCCAGCTCTCGATACGCCGCGAGCACGCCTGCCGCCGTGCTGCGCCACGTCAGTCGGCGCGCGCGCGCGATGGCGGCATCGCGGACCTTCGGCCAATCGGCCAATCGGTCGATTGCGTGTTCGAGCACCGTTGCGATCGCTTCCTTCGAGTTGGGGTCGAAGTACGACGCGTGCTCGCCGCCGGCCTCGGGCATCGCCGACGTATTGCTGGTCGCGACCGGCGTGCCGAGCACCAGGGCTTCGGTGACGGGGATCCCCCAGCCTTCGACCAGGCTCGGGTAGACCGCGAGATCGGCGCCGGCGTAGAGCCCGATCAGCTCAGCCAGCGGCACGTACGGTACGAAGCGCACGTGATCGAGGCAGCCAGCTCTGGCAGCGCGATCCCGGAAGCGATCGACCGACTTGCCAAGGCCGGTGATCACCAGCAGGTACGGCAAGCTCTTTCGCCGCTCACGCAACAGGGCGAAGGCCTCGATGAGGCGGCCGGTGTTCTTGCGTTCGAGCGGCGCACCGGGCGAATAGAGATACGGGCGACCCTCGGCCCACTTCGCGCGCGCCGCGGCTGCTGCGCCCTCGGGGGGGCCGGCGAGAAAGTCGGGGTGGAGTCCGTTCAGCGACAAGCGCACTTTGCTTGGGTCGCAGTCGAAGCGGTCGCAGATGTCTTTGCGCGACCATTCGCTGACGGTGAGGATCAGCGAGGCCTCGCGCACTACGCGCTGTGTGACCTGTCGCGCGTAGCGGACGAACGGGTCCGTGCCATCGTCAGGCCAGTAGGTCACCAGCACGTCGTGCAACGTGACGACCATTGGCGGGCAGCGAAACGGTCGCCATCGCGGCGGCAGTGTGTTGTAGGTGCCGTGGTAGACGTCGAGTTTGTCGCGGCGCATGCGCCACGGCATCTGCAGGCGTTCCCACAGGTGAAAGCGACCACCAGGCATATCGGTGAGCACTGCGCGCATCGACGGCGGAACGGTGAGGTCCGGGGGCGGCGGCAACTGGTGGTAGAGCAGGAACTCGTTGTGAGGGCACAGCTCGGTGAACTCGCGGATCAGGTGTCTTGTGTAGAGCCCGATGCCACGCGGTTCTGGACGGAAGGCCTCACGAGAATCGAGTCCGATGCGCATCGGACTCGCTCAAGACGCCGGCAGTCGCGTCATGACCTCGGCTCCGGTTTCGCTGATGAAGATCGTGTGTTCCGTCTGCGCGACGCGCACGCCGGGCTTCTCGCACAGCGGCGGGTACTCGTCGATCAGCGCCTTCTTGGTCAGCAGCTTGATCGCGTCCTCGACCTTGCGCGCATCGCGCAGAACGGCCAGCAGCTGGCGTCGCGCGAACGGCAGCCCTTCGGTCACGGAGACCGCGGCGATGATGTCCTGAGGCACGTTGTCCTTCGGCTTGATGTCGCGTCGCAGCATGAACACCTCCGCCTCGCCCTTGATGTCGATGTAGCCCTTGCCGTCGCAGACGAACGGCTCGCACGCGATCGTCATGTTGGCGCGCAGGCGACCGGCCTTCATGTCCGGGTAGTTGGGGATCGAAGGTGCGCAGTGGATCACGAAGCGAGCAACGCCGTGGCCGGTCAGGTTGTAGATCGGGTTGAAGCCGAGCGCCTTGACGGTCGATTCGATCTGCCGGCCGATCTCGGTGATCGATGCGCCGGGGCCCATGACGGAGATCGCGTTGTCGAGCGCCATCCGGCTCGCAGCGACGATCAGTGAGTTCTCGCCGTCGCGCAGATCGACCGTCACGGCGTTGTCGGTGACATAGCCATCGACCTGCGTGCCGAGGTCGAGCTTGATGATGTCGTCGGGCTGGACGGTGGTCGGGTCGTCAGGCGGCGAGCAATAGTGTGCGGCAATGTTGTTGCGCGACAGTTGCGCCGGGAACGCCGGTTTGCCGCCCATGTCGTGGATGATCTGCTCGACCTCGCGCGCGATCGCCTCGATGCGCACACCTGGTTTGATCATCTTCTTGCCGTGCTCGCGCGCCGTGGCGGAGATGAAGCCTGAGCGGCGCAGCTTTTCGAGATCGATTGCCTTCATGATGCCAGCGATTCAGCGGAGGACGCCGAGGCGCTTGCCGACTTTGGCGAAGGCGGCCACTGCGGTCTCGAGTTGTGGGATCTCGTGCGCGGCGCTGATCTGCACGCGGATGCGGGCCTTGCCCTTGGGCACGACCGGGAAGCAGAAGCCGATCACGTAGACGCCCTCGTCGAGCATCTGGCGCGCCATGTCGACTGCGAGCTTGGCGTCGCCGAGCATGATTGGGCAGATGGGGTGCTCGCCCGGCACGATGTCGAAACCGGCTGCTGCCATCGCGTGGCGGAAGAACTTGGTGTTGCGTTCGAGCTTGTCGCGCAGCGCCGTCGTCTTCGACAGCTTGTCGATGCACGCGATCGTGGCGCCCGCGATGGCAGGCGCGACGGTGTTGGAGAACAGGTACGGCCGGCTGCGGTTGCGCAGCAGGTCGATGATCTCCTTCTTGCCGGTGGTGAAGCCGCCCGACGCGCCGCCGAGTGCTTTGCCGAACGTTGACGTCATCACGTCGATCCGGTGCATGCACTTGTGGAACTCTGGTGTGCCGCGACCGGTCGGTCCGAAGAAGCCGGTCGCGTGGCTGTCGTCGACCATCAGCATCGCACCGTACTTCTCGGCGAGGTCACAGATCTGCGGCAGCTTGGCGATGAACCCGTCCATCGAGAACACGCCGTCGGTTGCGATCAGTCGCGAGCGGCAACTCTGCGTTGCTTGCAGGTGCTGCTCGAGTTCTTGCATGTCGCCGTTCTGGTAGCGCAGGCGTTGGGCCTTGCTCAAACGGATGCCGTCGATGATGGACGCGTGGTTCAATGAGTCGCTGATGATCGCGTCCTGTTCGCCCATGAGGGTCTCGAACAAGCCGCCGTTCGCATCAAAGCACGAGGTGTAGAGAATCGTGTCTTCGGTGCCGAAGAACGTGCTGACTCTCTGTTCCAGGGTCTTGTGCAGGTCCTGGGTGCCGCAGATGAAACGCACGCTGGCGAGGCCGAGGCCGTGCGAGTCGATCGCCTGCTTGGCGGCGGTGCGCAGTTCCTGGTCGTTGGCGAGGCCGAGGTAGTTGTTGGCACACATGCACAACACCTCCTTGCCGTTGACGCGGATCATTGCGCCCTGCGGTCCTTGCAGAACTCGCTCCTCTTTCCACAGCCCCTGCTCGCGGATGCTGTCGAGTTCGGCGCGCAGGCGCTGGCGGTCGTGTTCGAACATCGTGGGGTCTCGTGGTTGCGTGAGTCAGCGAGGCTTGCCGTTCGGGTACAGAACCACCTTGGACTCCAGCCCCTGGCCGAAGCGGTCGATGCCCATGCCGAAGTCGTCGAGTCCCATCTCGGCCGAGACGAGTTCGTGCACGTCCATGCCCTTCTGGATCAGGTCGAGCATCTGTTCCCAGGTGCGGAACATCTCGCGCCCGATCACGGCGTGAAGCGTCAGGCCCTTGAAGATGAAGTTCTTGCTGAAGCGCTCGATGGTGACGTTGTCGCCCTTGGGCAGGCCGAGGTGGACGACGTTGCCGGCCGCGCGCGTCATCGCGATGGCGTTGTTGATGCCGACCGGGTGACCGCTGATTTCGAGGGCTACGTCGACGCCGCCGCGCGTTGCTGCGACGACATGATCCACTGGGTTGGGCTGGCGCGCATCGATGACGGTGACCTTGTTGCCGACGCCGCGAATCTTGGCCCACTGGCGTGCGCGCTCCAGAGCGCGGTCGGCGACGTCGACGAGGAAGATGTGCTTCGCGCCGACGAAGTTCGCGACTTCCCCGCACATGGCGCCGATGGGCCCGTAGCCGACGACGGCGACCGTGCGGTCTTTGATCGGCACCTTCAAGGTCGTGTGTACCGCGTTGCCGAGCGGATCGAGGATCGCACCGACTTGCACCGGCAGCTTTGCGGGCAGTGGCACGACGTTGCCGGCAGACACACAGACGAACTCGGCGAAGGCGCCGTCGAGGTTGATGCCGCGGATCTTGGTCGTCGTGCAGGCGTGAAACGCACCGTCGAGGCAGGCCGGACAGACGCCGCAGACTTCATGCATCTCGGCGCTGACGTAGGTGCCGAGCGGCAGCTTCTTCTCGTCCACGCCGGCACCGAGCTTGTCGATGTGCCCACAGAACTCGTGACCGAGCACGACCGGGGGCGCAATGATCCCGTTCATCGACGGGTCGCCGGCACAGATGTGCACGTCGGTACCGCAAATGCCGGAAGCGGCGACACGGATGCGTACCTCCCCGGGTTTGGGTTCGGGCAGGGGGAGATCGCGGCGGAGGCGGAACTGACCGGGGGCGGTCAGCTGGATGCCCTTCATCAAGGTCATGCGAGTAGGGGCGCGAGTGCGGGAGCGGTCGAGCATTCTGCAAGGCAACGGACCCGCGCGCCACCATCGCGGTTCCATCCCCGCGTCCCATGTGGTGCTGTCAGACCGCGGCCGATGCTTGCCTGCCGCAAGTAGGGGACCTAGAACGGCGCGCCATGATCTCCCTGCGCGGTCCTGCTGTAGCGATCGCCCTTGGCCTCGTTCTCGGCGGCTGCGCCAGCAACACGCACACGGTGCATGCGGCGCACGATTTTGTGCCCCGCGCGGTCGTGGAGGTCGAGCGCTACGAGGTGCGCCTTGGCGAACGCAAGCTGGCGCTCCTGCTCCAGCTCGAGATTCGCGACCACGATGGGCCGCTTCGGTTCTGGCGCGTGGTCACCGCCGACGGCTCGTGGGTGGGCCATGCCACCCAGCAGGGGCGTTTCAGCCGTCGCGTGCCGTTCCGCGACGATGAGGATGACCTCGGCATCTGGCCGATGGCACAGGGCGTGGCCCGGTTGCTGTCCGTCGAGGGGCCGGTGCAGTTGCACCAATTGCCCGTCGCTGCACCCGCGAGCGCGGGCAAGTCGAACTGACTGCCAAGGCCGCCATCCGCGCGGAGATTCTGTTTCTGCCTCTGTCCCTCTGCCATGACCAACCGGAAAGCCAAGTCCAAGTCCGCCGTTCCCGCGTCGCTGCGCGGCCGTCCTGTTTCCGCGTCGCGCGTGGAGATGACGGAGATGGTGTTTCCCAACGATGCGAATCCGCTGGGAAACGCGATGGGAGGCCGGGTCATGCACTGGGTCGACATCTGCGCCGCCGTCGCCGCCGGCCGTCACGCGCGGACGCCGGTGGTGACCGCGAGTGTCGACAAGATCGACTTCGTCAATCCAGTGCCGGTTGGCGGCATCATCGTGATGCGCGCATCGGTCAACTTCGCGGGTCGCACCTCGATGGAAGTCGGCGTCAAGGTCTGGCAAGAAGAACGCGCGACCGGCGAACGCAAACACGTCGTCTCGGCCTATCTGACGTTCGTCTCGCTCGACCCCGACAGCCGCAAGCCTCGGGAAGTGCCACCGATCCTGCCCAAGACCGCCGAGGAGAAGCGGCGCTTTCACGACGCCAAGCACCGTCGCGAACTGCGCATCGAAGTGCGCAACGAACAGGCCAAGCGGAAGAAGTAGAGCGAGGAGTCAGCTGCCGAGCACATCCTGCTGGGCGCGCGACGACGGCGCCGCACTTCAACAGGCCGTGAGCAGCTGCGCGCACAATGCCGGTCCGATCTGCTGTGCGTTGCGAGGCTCACTCAATCCTGAAGCGGCCTGCTATCATCCCGGCTCGATTCCAGGTCCGCTCCCTGCGGTAGCGGGTCCCTTCGCGAGCCGAGCAGTGTCCTCTTCCTTTCGCTACATCCTTTGGCTCTGCACCGTTGCCATGGTCCACGGCACGGCGACTCTCTGCGCCCAGCAGATCGGTGTGCCTGCCGTCTTGGTCAATGCTGAGGGTGGCGCGACTGCCAACGTTTGGCGCGCTGGCCCCAATCGCGTGCAGTGCCTCTATGACGCGAGCAACTTCACGAGTCAGGACACCGGCCAGCCGATGGTCATCGACAGCGTCCAGTTTCGTCTCGGTGGCGGGCTGCTGTCGACGATCGTGACCTACCCCAGTGTCGAGATCCATCTGCAGAATGCCGCCGTCGACTTCCTCGCACCGTCGACGACGTTTGCTGCCAACCGCTCGGTGCCTCTGACCACGCCCAACTACGCGGGCCAGGTCACCACACGGACTGTCACTGGGGCGACGCCCAACGGCTACTTCATCCGCATCCCACTGACTCGACCGTTCCTCTACTCCCCAGAGGCCGGAGCCGACCTCCTGATGGAGATCGTCATCTCGGCGGCGCCGTTGCCGCTCGTCAGCCACGCGATCAGTACGGGTTTCGTGCCGGCATTGCACATGTGCAACTCCGTGCGTTCGCCGGGCTCGATCGCGGCCCTGACCGGAGCCATCAGTCCGTTTTGTCCGGCAGTGCGTTTTGGCTACGCCAACGCCCTGGGCGCTGCCGTCAACGAGAGCTATGGCACTGGTTGTTACGACCACGCCGCATCGCTCTACGAGTTGTTCGCCGGTGGCACTGCCGACCTCTCGGGCAAGAAGGTCACGCTGACCATGAACGGCCAGGGTGGTTACACCGCGACAACGACGGCGGGCGTCGTGATCGTGCCGCCGACCGGTGGATTGTCCCTCGCGGACGACGCGGTCTCGAACCTCCAGCCGTTGCCGTTCACCTTCCAGTTCCCGGGTGGATCGACCACGGGAATCTTCGTCGACAGTAACGGCAGCATCGGCCTTTCGGGCACCGCGACGAGCAGCATCGGCGGCAGTGCCGTGGCCGTGCTCGCCTTGCCCAATGTCCGCCTGATGCCATCGATGCAGGACCTGGTGCCAGATGGATTCACCAACACGGACAACGTCTTCGCGCATGTCGATCCAGGCAATCCGAGCATCTACCTGATCACCTGGAGGAACGTCCCGTGCTTTGGTTCGGTGGCGACGCCGAGGCTGGCTTCGACGTTCCAGGTCGCGCTGATCGACAGCGGCACGAACGATCGCGTCGAGTTCCGCTTCCAGTCGCTGGCAAACGATTCGTCGAGCAACTCGGGCATCGCGCTCACGGGCTTCTCGCGCGGCAGTAGTGCGCACGATCCGGGGAGCAGCGATCTGACAGTCGGACCGATCTCGAGCCGGGCCGAGACCTCGCGGCTGAGGCTCGTGGCAACAAGCCGTGCAGTGATCAACACCAACCTTGGCTTCACGGCCAGCAACATCCCAGCCTCGGCCAGCCTGTCGCTGTTGGTGATGGGCCTCGGCCAAGACCTCGGTACCGATCTCGGCAGTGTTGGCGCGGCAGGTTGCAGCGCCTATGTGTTGGTGCAACAGAAAGTCACGGTCCGCTTGCTCAGTGCGCCGACGTCGGGCCTTTCGTTCGCAGTCCCAAACAGCTCGGTCCTGGTCGGTCAGCGTGTTTACACGCAGGCGGTCGCCTTTGATGTCGCACAGAACGCGCTCGGCATGATCTCGTCGAACGGCATCGTGTCGCTCGTCGGTAGTCTCTGAACGAGACCAGGCGCAGACGGGGCGTGTCGCTGCGGCCAGTTCACCGTGGTGCCGCGGCCTTTCTGGTATCTGCCAAGGCGCGCCGCATTCGGCGAGCAGCATGGCGCAGTCGCGGCCGCGCCGCATTCGGTCCAGCGGCAAGTATGATTCGCATGGTTGCTGGCCCGTTCCCGAGCCGCGTTTCGCTGATTCGGCGCAGTCTCTCGACCCATCTGGTTCCCATGCACAAACTCGTCGTCTCCGCTGCGGTCATGGCCGTGAACATTGTTGCACTCGACGCGCAGCAAATCACCGTTCCCGCCGTCTTCGCGAACACGGAAGGCGGTTCGACGGTCAACGTCTGGCGAGCGAGCGCCAACCGCGTTCAGTGCCTCTACGACTCGACCAACTTCACGAGTCAGAACACGGGCCAGCCGATTCTGATCAACCGCGTGCAGTTCCGTCTCGCTGGCGGTCTGGCGACGGCGATCGTGACGTACCCAAGCGTCGAGATCCATCTGCAGAACGCAGCGGTCGATTTCGTGGCGCCGTCGGCAACGTTTGCCGCCAATCGCTCCGCACCGTTGGGCACGCCGAACTTCTCGGGACCAGTCACGACACTCGCAGTCACCAGCACGACACCAAACGAGTACTTCATCAACATCCCGCTGACGACGCCCTTCGCATTCACGCCAGAAGCTGGCGTCGACCTGCTGATGGAGATCGTCGTCACTGCGGCGCCGACGCCGTTGCTGGGCAACACGACGAGCACGGGCTTTCTCGGCGCCGCACACCTCTGCAACTCGGTTCGGTCGCCGGGCTCGTCCGTTGCGCCGACGGGCACGATCAGCTTGTTCTGCCCAGTGGCCCGCTTCGGCTACACAAATGCGGCAGGCGCTGCCGTCAACGCCAACTACGGCGCTGGTTGCTATGACCGCGCCGTCTCGCTCTACGAGCAGTTCGCCAGCGGCGCCAACGACCTCGCGGGCCGGACGGTCACGCTGACGCCGAACGTGCAGGGTGGCTACACCTCGGCCACCACGCTGGGGGCCACGGTCGTCGCTCCGACAGTCGCGGGTCTGGCACTCGGAGACGATGTCGTCTCGGCCGTCCAAGCGCTCCCGTTCTCGTTCCAGTTTCCTGGCGGCTCCACCACGAGCATCGTCATCGACAGCAACGGCAGCATCGGGTTGTCGGGCACGGTCAGCAGCAGCACCGGCGGCAGCGGCTCGGCGATGCTGGGCTTGCCGAGCACGCGCCTCGTTCCGTCGATGCAAGACTTGGTGCCGGACGGTGCCATCAACAATGCCAATGTCTTTGCGCAACTCGATCCGAGTAACCCAAACGTCTATCTCGTCACGTGGCGCAACGTCCCGTGCTTTGGTTCGAGTGGAGCGCCGGTGCCGACCTCGACTTTTCAGGTTGCGCTGATCAACAACGGCACCAACGACCGTGTCGAGTTCCGCTTCCAATCGCTGGCGAACGACTCGTCGAGCGGCGGCGGCGTGGCGCTCACTGGATTCTCGCGCGGCAGTAGCGCCTACGACCCTGGGAGCAGCGATCTGACGGCTGGCCCGGTTTCGAGTCGGACGGAAGTCCAATCACTGAAACTCGCCGCGGGCAGTCGACCGGTCATCAATCAGAGCATCACGTTCACGACCAGCCGCATTCCACCGACGGCGGCCTTCTCGATCTATGTGCTGAGCGCCGGCCAGATCCCCGCAGGTCTCGACCTGGGCATCATCGGCGCCCTGGGCTGCAATGCCTACGTGACGCTGCCGGAGGTTCTCAGCAACCTCCAGCTCGGCGGCCCGACGGCGGCGTCGGTCATCGCCATCCCGAACTCGCCGCCACTCGTCGGTCAGTCGTTCTTCTCCCAAGCGATTGCGTTCGACGCCGCCGCCAATGCTGCCGGCATCATCGTCTCGAACGCGGTCAGCTCCCTGATGGGTAGCCTCTGAGCCGCCATCCGGTCTCGGCCGGCTGAACCCGACCAGGAGCCCAGCCCGAGGAGCCCAGCCCGCAGAGTCCAGCCCGAGGCGCCCTCGAGTCGCCGCGGGCTGCGCCGTTTCTGGGGGGGGGCATGCCGGCGTTCATCCGCGGTTAGATTCCGGAATCCGCAGCAGCGACTGGTCAGCGGCGGCGTGGTCGCTAGATTCCCCCCCCCGATGTTCGAGGACTTCGCCATCAAGACAGTCGCCGCTGTCAAGCAAGCCGAGGCGCTCGCCAAGTTGCTTGGCGACGAGTCGGTCGCCACAGGCCACATCATCTACGGGTTGACCGTGGACAAGAGCGTGTGCCTGCATCACATCTTCCAGGATCTGAACGTCGACCCTGAGATGTTCTCGGGCTACGTGAAGACGCTCCCGCGAGAGCCCGAAGTGCCCAACGGTCCGTTCAATCGGCACGTGCACACTGTGTTCGCTCGCGCGCGCGACGCCGCCCAACAGCTGGGCAGCAAGATCGTCGAGCCCGAGCACATTGCACTGGCGCTGATGTCGGTCAAGTCCGGGTCGTGCTACGAGACCCTGAAGGAGTTTGCGATCGACCCGGAGTACATCTCCGCGCTGATCATGCAGGCGATGGGGCTGCCGTCGGAGCAAGCGCCCGAGTGGTTCTGACTCAAGGCGCCGCGCTCCTGTAGTGGCGGTGATCGAAGTCGGCACCTGGTACCTTTCCGACCCCATTCCCACTGAAGGATCTAGCGATGCGCTACGTCGACGGCTTCCTGCTCGTGGTCCCGAAGAAGAACCTCAAGGCCTATGCGGCAATTGCCAAGAAGGCCGGCAAGGTCTGGAAGGAGCACGGCGCGCTTGAGTATCTCGAATGCGTTGGCGAGGACCTCTCGGTCAAGCTGGGCATCTCGTTCGCAGACCGCGTGGAACTGAAGAAGGGCGAGTGTGCAGTGTTCTCGTGGATCGTCTATCGCTCCAGAACACAGCGAGATCGCGTCAACGCCAAGGTCATGAAGGACCCGCGTATCGCCAAGCTGATGACCGGCAAAGCCCCGTTCGACTACACGCGGATGTCGTATGGCGGCTTTGAAGTCCTGGTCGACGTCTGACCGCGGCCCCTCTCGGTTGCCCGTCGCTACGGGCCTGCTCGGTGCTGGGCTCCCACGTACTGCGCTCCCACGTACTGGGCTCCTACGTATTGGGGCCGCGCGTTCGCTGCGAACGACCGCGGCGTTCCCAGGCGATCTGCTCGAGGGCCTGAAGCAGTTCCCCGGGCGTGCGCACCGTCTGCCGCGTCGACTTGCCGAGGGTGACGTAGACCACGGGTTGGTCCTCGACCTTGTAGCCGGAACGGCCGATCAGGATCGGGTCGAAGCGCGGGTCAAGCATCTGCACCATGCGCGATGGCACATAGCGCGACAGTGCCGTCGAGCGCAGGGTCTGCGCCGCCGCCGAGTCGCGATCGCCCACGATCGTCAGCACCAGAGGCTCGTAGAACACGAGGTCGACGGCCCGACCGAAGCCGGCCACGTAGTAGCCGTACTCCTTGTAGTCGGTGGCGAACGCTTCGAGCGTCGCGATGGCCTCGGCATGGAACTCGGGGCGGCGCGACAGATACGAGAGGCGCACCAGCGCTTCCGCCATCACCGAGTTCTCGAGGATCGAGCGATTGCGCCGCCGCATCGAGCCGCTCTGCCGCGGGTCGTTGAGGATGTCGTAGAAGCCACCGCCAGGTGCCTTCTGCCGCGCAATGACCTGTTCGGCGATGGCCTCGGCCGGCAGCAACAGGTCGGCGTCGCCGGTGAGTTGGCTGGCATCGATGAACGCTCGGATCAGGTAGGCCTGGTCCGCCAACATGCCCGGCAAGTGGTAGGTGCCGTCCCAGTAGTGGAAGACGTCGCGACCGTCGAACAGCTCGGTGCGCAAGAACTGGAGGACCGAGAGCGCCGCTTCGCGCCACTCAGGTCGCGACAGCACGACCGAGGCCTTGAGCAGGCCCGACACCGCCATCGCGTTGGCGTGGCAGTGAATCGTTCGGTCGACGGACGGCGGTGCGCGGCGACGTCGCCCCTCGGCGTCGAGGTTGTAGTAGTCGGCGTCTGCGTCCTGGCTGCCATGGAACGCCTTGGTCGTGGGCTCCTGCAAGAACGTCAGCATCCAGCGGACGATGCCTTCGGCCGTCGTGCGATAGCTCGCTGTGCCGAAGACCTGATAGGCCTCTAGGTAGGCGCGGAGGATCCGGACGTTGACGTCGAGCAGCTTCTCGAAGTTCGGGCTGCGCCAGTCTGGCGTCTTCGAGAAGCGGAAGAACCCGCCGTCGACCGTGTCGTGCAGTGCGCTGTCCTGCATGCGATCGAGCGTCAGCGTGACGACTTCGCGCATGTTCTCGTCGCCCCGCTTCTGCCACTGCACGAGGGCAAAGTCGAGCGCTTCCGCGTGCGGAAACTTGGCGCCAGTTCCCCAGCCGCCGTAGCGATGGTCGAGCTTCTCGTAGATGGCCGCAGCAACGTCGTCGACCATTTGCTGCGTCAATCGACCGCTGCGCACCTGCGGGTGGTTCTTGTGGCTCCAGAGCTCTTGCAGGCCCTTCTGCAGTTCGTTGCGCTGATCGCGCCAGACGGTCCGGACGCGCTGGAGGCGCTGGAGCAACTCCGCTGGCAGGAGGTAGCTGTCGTTGGTGATCAGCTCGCCATCCGGCGTGAGATAGGCAATCGTGGGCCAGCTGCCGGTGCCGTAGCGCTCGTTGACGTCGGGTCGGCGCTCCGCGTCGACGTGCACGGCCACGAACGCGTCGCGGATCGTGGTCGCGATCTGGGCATCGCCGAAGGTGGTCTGCAGCAGTTCCTTGCAGTGACTGCACCACGGAACCGTGAGCAGCATGACCACTGGATAGTCTGCCTCTTTTGCGCGCTTCAGTGCGTCGGGCGCGAACTCCAGCCAAGCGATGGGGTCGGTCATGTCAGCGCCGCTTCTCGGTCACGCTCGTAGATTGGCGAGAGGCGCAATTCTACTGCTGGAAGCGGTCGAGGCTGCCACGATCATCGACCGGAGTCTCGGTGGCGCTGAACCGCCTGGACCTATTTGGCGTCGTCCGCCGGCGGTGACAGCCGTAGTCGGCGGCGGATGGGCTTCAGCACTGGAGCGGCTTCGACTGGGCGTGTCGTCGCAACGGGTGCCTCAATGCGCGGCGCATCGGCAAACAGGCTCTCGATGGCGTAGTAGGTGCGCGCTTCTGGCAAGAACAGGTGAACGACGACTTCGTCGAAGTCGAGCAACACCCAGTTGCTGTCATCCGTCTCCATGCCGCCCTGGTTGTGCTTGCGCCGGCCGCGCGAGTGCTTGACCTCTTGGTCCAGCTCCTTGGCGAGAGCCTGTGCCTGCCGCGTGCTCCGCACCGTTGCGATCACGAAGTAGTCGACGATGGCGAGCGCGCTGTGCACATCGATGATGGCGATCTCCTCGCCTTGCTTCTCGGCCAGCGAAGCCGCCAGTTGGCGGGCGAAGTCCGTGGTCGCTGCCTTTGGCGTGTGCACCGTTCGAGAAGAGGTGGTTGCGGGGACGGGCTCGGGAGCAGGTCGTGAACTCAAAGGCGCAGTGGGTCGGTAGGAGGCTACTGGGGCGGCGCACGCTAGAAAGGGCGCGCTGCGGGGCGAACAAGTTGGCGTGAATGTATCGGACGCCTCACGCGGCGTAAGCCCCCACGGGTCCGTTCCGCGAACCAGGCGCGAAAGACGACGGCGCTGCGGTCTCGCCCCGGTGCGCCCGCGCGAGGCCCGGTGCGTGCGCGCGAGGGGCCGGTGCGTGCGCGCGAGGGACCGGTGCGTGCGCGCGAGGGACAGTCGTCGCGCGTACGGCGCACCGGAGGGGTGGCTACCAGGGCGGTGTCCGCCGCTGGCGTCAGGCCTTGAACAGTGGCAATGCGAGCAGCGAGGCGATCGTCATCAACTTCATCAGGATGTTGATCGACGGGCCGGCCGTGTCCTTGAAGGGGTCCCCGACGGTGTCGCCGGTAACCGCAGCCTTGTGCGTGTCGCTGCCTTTGCCGCCGAGGTGGCCAGCTTCGATGTACTTCTTCGCGTTGTCCCAAGCACCGCCGGCGTTGGCCATGAACAGTGCCATCATCACGCCTGCGGCCGTCGAGCCGGCGAGCAGGCCGCCGACTGCGGCGCGACCGAAGATCATGCCGACGACGACCGGGGCGACGACGGCGAGGAGGCCGGGGACGACCATTTCGCGCAGGGCGCCTTCCGTTGAGATCGCGACGCAGCGCGCGTAGTCAGCGGGCTGGGTGCCGGTGCCGTCCTTGAGACCCGGGATCTCGCGGAACTGGCGGCGCACTTCTTCGACCATCGCGTTCGCGGCCTTGCCGACGGCCTTCATCGCCATCGACGAGAACACGAACGGCAGCATCGCACCGAGCAGCAGGCCCATGACGACGTCGGCGTTGTCGAGGCTGAGGTTGACGCCGCCTTCCATGCGGGAGGCTGCAACCTTGTAGGCCGCGAACAGTGCCAGTGCCGTCAGTGCCGCCGAACCAATGGCGAAGCCCTTGCCGATCGCGGCGGTGGTGTTGCCGGTGGCGTCCAGCATGTCGGTGCGCTTGCGCACTTCCGGCGGCTGGTGCGACATCTCGGCAAGACCGCCGGCGTTGTCGGCGACCGGGCCGTAGGCGTCGACGCCGAGCGAGATGCCGAGTGTGCTCAGCATGCCGACGGCCGCCACACAGATGCCATAGATGCCCGCGAGCATGTTGCAGAAGTAGATCGCGATCGCCAGCAGTACGGTCGGGATCCACGTCGAGGCCATGCCAGTGGCGAGGCCGTAGATGATGTTGGTCGCCGCGCCGGTCTTCGACTGCTCGGCAATCATCTGCGCCGGCGCCATCTTCTCCGACGTGTAGTACTCCGTGACCTTGCCGATGATCACGCCGACCACGAGGCCGATCACCATCGCGAGGTAGACGCTCCACTCGCCGTAGAACACCGCAGTCGACGTGCCTACGGCGTCCACGATTGCCGGCTGCGGCTTCATCACCCAGGTGACCAGAGCGCCACCGACGATCAATGCACCCGAGGCCGCGATCAGGCCGCCGAACAGCGCTGCCGACAGCTTGCTTTCGTCCGTTACCTTGACGCGGAACGTGCCGTAGAAGCTCGCGATGATGCCCAGTGCCGACAGCACGATTGGGTACATCAGCAGGTTGGTCATGGCGGCGATCTGCGCGTCGCCTTCGAGCCCCACCGGGACCAGGCCGAAGCCGATGATGGAGGTCGAGATGATCGCGCCGACGTAGCTCTCGAACAGGTCCGCGCCCATGCCGGCGACGTCGCCGACGTTGTCACCGACGTTGTCGGCGATGACCGCCGGGTTGCGCGGATCGTCCTCGGGGATGCCGGCCTCGACCTTGCCGACGAGGTCGCCGCCGACGTCCGCCGCCTTGGTGTAGATGCCGCCACCGACGCGGGCAAACAGTGCGATCGAGCTGGCGCCGAAGCTGAAGCCGAGCACGTAGTTGACGAAGTTGGGCGCGTTGTTCGCCATGTCTCCGCGGTAGGCCAGCATCAGCACCGTGATGCCCATCAGCCCGAGACCGACGACCGTCATGCCCATGACCGTGCCCGACTTGAACGCCACGTCGAGCGCAGCGCCGAGGCTGGTCTTTGCCGCCTGCGTCGTGCGTACGGCCGCGCGCGTGGCGCAGTGCATGCCGAAGTAGCCGGCACCGGCGGAAGCGACCGAACCCATCAGAAATGCGATGGCCGTCTTCCAGCCGAGGAAGCTCGCTTCGCTACCCAAGCAGAGCAGGGCGAAGACCACCACCACGAAGACCGCTAGCCACTTGTATTCGGCGTGAAGGAACGCGCGGCCACCCTCTTGCACGGCGCGGGCGATCTTTTGCATCACCTCATCACCGGGATCCTTGGTCATGATCTGCTTGAACAGGGATACCGCGTAGAAAATGCTCGCCACAGCAATGGCGAGCGACAGGACGTTCCAAAGGACGTACATGGAGTGATCGTGAAGGGCCGGGGGACGATCCGGCGGCAAAAGGGGCCAGCACCATAGCCGCCGAGGTCGTTCGGGGGCAAGGATCCGAGCCCCTGCATCCGCTCGGCGTCAGGGTTTGTGCGAAGCCGGCGCGCTGTCGTCGGGCGTGGTGCCCTCTGGGCGCCTCTCGATGTCCACCGCCGCCGGCTCGACGGCTTCGGCATTTGCCATCGGCGGCAGGTCGATGATGTCTCTTTGCACCGGCAATTGCGGCTCGACAAACGTCTCCGTCGGGCCTTCCGCGCTGGCGCGGCGTCGGGCGCGGCGGCGCCCGAGCCACCAGACCCCCAGCACCACGGCTGCCCCAAGGATCGTCCACACCAAGCCGCGTTCGACCGCTTGGACCCGTTCGATCACCACATCGATGACGCCGGCGCCGCGGTGGCCGATCCAGATCATCAGCGGGACGATGATCGTGATGCCGAGGCCGTCGAGCAGCAGGAATCGCTGCGCTGGCATCTTCATCACGCCGGCAGTGAAGAACGCAATCGTGCGAATGCCGGCGAGAAAGCGTGCAAAGAAGATGACCAAGTCGCCGCGTTTGCGGAACCAGCGGTCGAAGTCAGCCAGCCGCCGTCGCGTGACGATGACGCGCAACCAGCGAATGCGCAGCAACCGCGCCCCGAAGACCCGACCCAGCAGATAGGGCACGAGGTCGAAACTGACGATCGAGGTTGCGCACCAGATCATCATCCAGTGCAGCGATGCCTTCTCGGGGAACTTCGCGCATACGTAGCCAGCAGCGATCAGCACCAGCTCCTCGGGCAGCGGCAAGCCGATCGCGCAGATCGCGAAGACCATGGCGATGCCGATGTACGGATACTCGGCGATGGTCTCTACGAGGCTGTCGAACATGGCCCGGTGCTGCTTTGGCTATCGGAGGAACGGGGCCAGGGGTTGCAGCCGCGCATCGGCTTTCCGAAGTTCGCGCCCGGCGGCATCCTCGCCGTCGCCGCGCAAATCGCCGCGGACTGCCAGCAGGGTCGACCGCCACTCGTGCGCCAGAGCCGGATCCGGCTGCTGGCCAGCGCGGCGGATGGCCTCGTCGAGCACCGCCAGGGCGCGCTCGCGATCGCCGGCGCGCAAGAACGCTGCGCACAACCGCGGAACCTCGTAGAGCCTCTGCTCCAAGACCATGCGGCCGGCTCCAAGTGCCTCAGCTTGCTCGAGATAGCGATCGGCCAGCACCGCAGGGTCGGTGCCTAGGTGTGCGGCGATGCCTGGTTCGTTGCGCACCGCGAGTTCGACCAGCCAGGCCATGTCGGACAACACTTGAGGCTCCCGCTTGCCACATTCGGCGCGGGCGTCTTCGAGCAGGCGCAGCGAAAGGCGCAGACGGTCGAAGGCGGCGACTTCGCGCGCCGCCTTCGGCAAGACGGCGTCACCGCCGTCCAGCGCGTAGCGAAAGGCGAACACGGTGTGACCGTCGGCCCAGCCCGGCGTCGCTTCGAGCAGCAGTTGCGCCGCCTCCCAGGCCTCGCGTGGATCGCCATGAGCAGTGGCGTCCGCGAGCGATCGCCACAGAAACGGCAGCGTCAGTGGGCGCACCAGCGCCGCAATCGAGTCTTCGACCGCTTTGGCCTCGCCGCCCAGCGCGTATGCCGCGCCGAACAGACAGAGGGTCACGACCGGTGCGAGTTGCCTCACCGCCGGTGCTCTGCGCGAAGTGCCATTGCGGCGATCATCGCCGCGACACCGGCACCGAGGGAAGTGATGCACGGCCAGAATATCGGCTCAGTCAGCAGCCAGTGCCCGCGTGCGCACAGCGTGACAGCCGCAGTTGCCGGGCCAACTTGACCCAGCGACTGAAGTACTAGTGCCACGCCCGCCACCACCAGGGCCATTGGCTGCCGCAGCCATCGCGACAGCAACATCGCCGTTCCGAGCGTGACCCAGAGCGGTAGCAACCAGACCGAAAACGCCAGCGCGCAACCGAGTAGGCGAGGGGGGCCACTGCCGTCGACGGCTAGCACCGCGGCAGCATCGAACCACAGCGGCAGGTTGCCGGAAATCCGCCGCAGCGCGACGGTCGTCCCGGAGCCTCGTTCGAGCGGCACGCGCACGAGCTGCCGATCGCCGAAGATCATCACTGGTCCGGCCGCAAGCTCCTTGCCGTCGATCGCGATCTGCAGGCTCGTGGCTTCGGGGGCCGCGCGCGGCATCAGTACGACGGGGCGGAGTTGTAGCTCGACGCAGTCCTCGGGCAGCGCAAAGGAGAGTTCGATTCGGCCGTCGTCGAGCAAGGGGCGTTCGTGCGCCCGCAACCGATGGTGGGCGCGGGGCTCCGGCACGAGCGGGCTCGCCGCCACCGCCAGCAGCAAGAGGCACGCTGCGGCTGCGAGCAGGGCACCCAGGGTCGCCGTCGGCATGCCGTGCAGCGGGCCCTTGGTGGTGCGGCGAACGAGCTCGGCACCGCGCGCATCCGTTGCGAATGGCGGCCAGAAGGCGACCGCCGAGAGGCTGCTGGCCACGACCGGCAGGAACGCTGCTACGTGCAACCAAGGTGTCCCCGTCCCGGTGGTCGCCACCCCGATCCAGAGCACGGCAAGGGCGAGCGCAGTCGCGGGCAGCGCCCAGAGTAGGCTTTGGCGGCAGGCGAACCAGAGCGTGCGCATGGCTCAGTTGGCGCCGCGGTGGTCCACCGCTGGCACGGTGCCGCTCGGCGGCCGCACCGCGAGCTGGCGATAGAGCGCGTAGAGGTGTTGGCGCTGCGCTTCGCTGCGCACGAGCGTGCCGCCGTGCGCAGTGATGGCGGCGCGAATCGCCGGCAAAGCGTCCTCGGCGAGTCCGCGCACGACCAGCGACCGGTCGCCGCTACCGAGCAGTTCGTCGAGCGTGCCGCGGAGCGCGCACCGACCTTCGTGCAACACGAGCACGTCGGAGCAGAGTTGTTCGACTTCCAGCAGGTGATGGGAGGCCATCACGATCGCCGCGCCCTTGCGTGCACACTGACGAAGCGCCGCCATCGCGAGTTCGGAGCCGACTGGATCGAGGCCCGAGGTCGGCTCATCGAGCAGCATCACCTCGGGTTCGCCCAGCAGCGATGCGGCGAGCAGCAGCCGCCGCTGCATGCCGCTGCTGTAGGTGCGTACCGCTCGCCTGCTTGCGTGCTGAAGTTCGAAGTACGAAAGCCACTCGTCGACGCGGGCATCGGCGAGGTCGTTTTCGAGACCGAGTTGGCTACCAAACCACTGCAGTACTTCGCGGCCGTTGAGCATCGCCAGTGGGGGAGGGCCATCGGGCTGCCACGCGACTCGCCGAACGAGGATCCCGTCACCTGGCGGTCGGCCAAGCACGGTTGCGGTCCCAGCGCTCCAGTCCTGCAGGCCGGCCAGCACGCGCAGCAACGTGGTCTTGCCCGAGCCGTTCTGGCCCAGCACGCCGACGATCGCGCCGGGCTGCACCTCGAGGTCCAGCGGCAGCAGCGCCTGGACCGCGGGCTTCCGCCAGCGGCCAGGGAACGTGACGCACAACTGGCGGACCGAGATGGCGGCCATCGGGGCGATGGTCGCGATGCGCGGGTGGTGCCGTCAAGCACCGAACTGTGCGCGGTGGTGAGGTCGTTCGCTCGGCGCTAGGCTAGGCGACGTGACGGGTCAACTTCAGATCTCCGACGGACGCACTGTTTTGATCCGCGACGGGCTCACCCTCGGCCGCATCGTCGGCTGCGACGTCGTCATCGACGACACCAAAGCCTCGCGCCGTCATGCTCGGTTCGTCGCCGAAGGTGGCGTGGTCGAGATCGAAGATCTCGGCAGCAGCAACGGTACGTTGCTGAACGGCAAGCCGGTGCAGAAGCGGGTGCTGCGGGATGGGGACGTGATCCAGATCGGCGCCACGACACTGACTTACCGCGAAGCGATCGCCACGGCGGCCGCTCCCCCCAGTGATGGCGTCGATCTGTTCGGCGACGACGCGCCAGCGCCAAGACCGACGGCGCCGAATCCGCGGCCTGCATTGACCCCCGCGCCTGCGATCGAGCCGCCCCCGCAGCCTGCGCGTGGTGGTGGTCTGGTCGAGTTTGCGGACGAGGTGGTGGAAGTCCGCAAGGCCCTGCCGACGGGTCGCGCCGGCGCCGCTGCTGCCAAGAGTGTCGGTGGTGGCGAACCGGTGCTCGCGCAGAAGCCGCGCGTGCTGCAGTTCTCCCAACAGGCCGAACGCGGCGCACTCGGCGACGACCTTGCCCAGATGAGCAACGGCGTGCGTGCGGCAATCGTCGTCGGCGTCATCGCCGCGGCCGCGGGCGTCGGCTATCTGGCGATGACGCTCGTGTCCTGAGCGACGCCGCCCGGCATCAGCCGAGCGAACGCCAGACGGCCAACATGCGCGCCGCGGCGTTGGCCCACGAATAGTGTTCGGCGCGTCGTCGCCGTCGCGCGCGCGCGTCATTGCTGTCGTCCAGTTGCAACAGCGCCGAGGCCCAAGCCTCAGGCTGTTCGGCAGGCAGGACGATGCCCGCGTCGCCCACGACTTCAGGCAACGCCGCGGCATCCGCGACGAGAACGGGGCGGCCGTGGGCGAGTCCTTCGAGTGCGCACAGGCCGAAGCCCTCGTGGCGCGATGGCACCACGACTGCGCGGGCTCGTGAGTAGAGCTGCGTGAGCGATCGTTCGTCGACGATGCCGAGGAACCGAACGCGTTCGGCGATGCCCAGCGTCGCCGCGGTCTTGCGCAGTGTCTCGCCGCAGCCCGCGTCGGCGCCCGCGAGCCACAGCTCAGGCCTCTGGTCCTGGTTCATCAAGGCCAATGCGCGCAGCAAGAGGTCGAGGTTCTTGCGTGATTCGAGGTGGCCGACGTGAAGCAGCGGGCCCTGCACTGCATCGCTGGTTACCCCGCGGCCGGTGAGGTCGACGCCGTTGCCGACGACTTCAATGCGGGCTCCGGGTGCCGTCGAACGGACGCGCAGAGCCGTGAATTCGCTCGGCACGACGATGCACTGCGCCCGCGCGGCGGCGTGCCGCAGTGCAAGCTGCGCTAGCCATCTGGCGCGGCGACCGTGGCCGTCGAGATCGCGCACATCGTGGATCGTCAACGCCAGCGGGGTCGTCACGGTGGGGGTCGGCAGGAACCCGTGATCGCAGACCGTGGCGCCGAGCTGCGCCAGTGCCGCGCGAAGTCGCCATCGTTCGCCGAGGGCTCGTCGCCACAGCGGGCCCGCAGCGATCGCGACTGGCGCGAAGGCGATGCGTGGTGGCAGTTGCGGCACTTTCAGGTCCGCTCGGTGCAGCACCGTGATCCGTTCGTCGCGGGCGAGGAGCGGGGCCACGTGGGTCAACAGCGCCAGCAAACGGCGGTTTGCGCCCGAGTGCGTGCCGAGCAGCCAGCCCGAAACGGCGACGTGGAGGCTCATTGGCACAGTTCCTCATGCAGAGCGCGCCAGGCGGCAGCGACCACTCCGGGGGCAAAGTCGGCGGCTCGGACCGGGCCTGCGGTGGCGAGGCGAAGCCTCAGGGTCTCGTCGCTGCAGACGCGGATGATGCCGTCGCGGATCGCACCCGTGTCGCGCGGATCGACGAACAACGCGGTATCGCCAGCGATCTCGCGGTGCGGGGGCAGGTCCGAACACAACACCGGAATGCCGTGCGCGAGGCCCTCCAGCACAGGCAGCCCGAAGCCTTCGAAGAGCGAACAGTGAATCAACGCGCGGCAACCGCGCAGCAGCGCCTGCTTGCCCGCATCGTCGACGTAGTTGTAGGGCGGGCCGGCAAAACACGGCTCGGGTACGCGATCGTCCAGTTTGCGCGCGAGTGTCATTGCCGCGTGAACTCGCGTGCGGTTCTTGCGCGGGCGCTCATCGCCGAGCGTCAACAACGGACCCTGTCGTCGGGCGGGGTCCACCGGCGTCGTCGTCGGCAACGTGGTCGCGTGCGGGATGCAACGAAGCCGCGTCGTCGGCGATACGAGCCTTTTCGCGGCGGCGAGGGTGAATCGCGACGGTGCGACCACGGCTGCGGCGCTCCGCAGGGACCACTTGGTTGCAAGGCGTTGGCGGCGCGACGTGGACTCACCGCTGCCTTCGCACAGCCAAGGGAGGTCGTGAACGGTCGCAATGACGGGACGCGAGCAGCCGAGCGGAACCGCGGCGACGGGGCTGTGCAGCACCTTTGCCCCCAGCTTGCGCACGAGTCGTGGCAGCGCCCACTGGCGTGCGAGCGCGCCGCGTGGCGCCGCCACGACCAAGAGCGTCGCGATGCCGGGGTCCCGCGCGCCCTTTGGCAGCAGCAGCACGGCTTCGCCGGGCCACCGAGCGACGTAGGCCCGGAGTCCGGTCAAGAACGACGTTGCAACGCCCAGTGCGTCGCCGTCGTCGAGTGGCGCGCCGTCGAATGCGACTCTCATTGCGCGATCTCGCGATAGAGCCGTGCGTGCGCTGCGGCGCAGTCCGCCCACCGAAAAGACCCGGCGCGCGCCAGGCCATCGTGTGTGAGCCGGTCGCGCAACTCCGCATCGCAAAGGCCACGTTCGATTGCAGCAGCGAGAGCTTCGGGCACGGTCGCATCGCAGAGGAGGGCGTTGCCGTCGGTCAACTCGCGCATCGGCTCACAATCATGCAGGACGACTGGCGTCCCCAGCGCCATCGCTTCGAGCGGTGGAAAGCCGAAGCCTTCCCACAGGGACGGATAGACCAGCAGTTTCGCGCCTCGCAGCAACGCAAACATCTCGGCGTCGCCGACACCGGTTCGCCACTGCGCGATGCCATCTCGCTGCGCAGCCCGCAGATCGGCGACGATGTCCTGGCACTCCCAGCCGGGTTTGCCGATGACGAGCAAGCGCGGCCGAGGCGGTCGCAGTCGGCGCATTGCGGCGAGGAGGGCGCGGTGGTTCTTGCGCGGCTCGATCGTGCCGATGCACAGGACATAGTCAAAGCCGGTGCTGGTTGGCGCCGAGAAGCTCGGTACGTGGTCGCTGCCGAACGGGATCACGATGGGCGGAGTCGTTCCTGGCAGCAGGCGTGCGACGTCAGCAGCCGTGGCCTTCGACGGTGCGACGATGGCGGTGGCGCCGGTTGCCATCGCTCGCGTCCGGGCCGCGAGCGGCGCCGCATCGTTGCCGTGCCATGATGGGTCGCGCAGAAAGGCGAGATCGTGCACGGTCCAGACCGTCTTGGCCTGAATGACTGGCGGTTGCACGTAGTCGGTCCAGTGGAACACTTCGCAGCGCCCGGCGAGGCGATCCGCGCCGAGGCCGACGCGCGCGAGCCATGGCAGCGAGCGACCGGGGATGGGCCCGCGGTGCAGTCGTACTCCAGCGGGGACCTCGCACGGAACGCGCGCCGCGGCCAACGAGTGCGCGAACAGGTGCAATTCGACATCGTCGCGTCGCGCGAGCGCCCGCGCGAGTTCTCGGACGGCGCGCCCGATGCCGGCTTGCGACAGCAGTGCGGGGCGATAGTCGAGGGCGAGTACAGTGCGCACGGGCAGGGGGACCTATCAGACAGTAGACTGCTTCCGACTTTCTTTCTGCATGGCCCGCGCGCTCGCCCTCGGTATCTGCTGTTCCGTCGCACTCGCTGGCGCGGCCTATGTGCTCATCGGCGCGGGCGATGGCGTGGCTGTGCCGCTACCGGATGGGCTCGCACCGTTGCCGGATGCGGCCATGGCGACCTCGTCCGCGCCGGCAAGGTCTGCTGTTCCAGCGGCGGCGCGCATCTGGCTCGAAGTGACGCCACGGCAGCGGCTGTTCGCCAGCGGCGATCGGATCCACGTGACGCGTTTTGGGCGCGAACGCGAAGTGCTCGCCGAAGTCGTAGCTGGAGACGGCGGTCCGTGGCGGGCCCGCGGGCAGCGCCGTGGGGCGTCGTTGGTGCAGGTGGAAGATGGCGAGACCGTTGTGTTTCGCCGCGTCGAACCGGACGCCAATGGAGAACTGCACATCGAGCTTGGCGTGGCCCGCACACTCTCGGGGCGCGTGGTCGATGCCGCCGCAAAGCCGATCGAAGGCGCGCTGGTTTGGTTCGGCGAGGCGACGGCGAGCACGGTCATGACCAACAGCGACGGTCGCTACGAGGCGGTTGTAGCCGCGTCGCTCGGGGTCCCCGTGGTGGTTCGGAAGAGTGGCAAGGCGTGGAAGCATGCATTTGTCGAAGTCTCGCCCACCGTCGGCGCCAGCGCTGACTTCGTGCTGGTAGATGCCGCGACCTTGGTCGTGCAGGCCGCTGGATCGCACGAAGCACTTGCCGGTGCCTTCGCCGTCGTGTTACCCGGTGCGACGCCAACGACCGAGCTGCAGGCGTTCCCGTTTTTCGCGCAAGGCTTCTGGACGGACTCTCTACTGGATGGCAACGGGCGCCTGCAGATCGAGGGTCTGCCGCGCGACTGCGTCCCGAGCATCGTCATCGGCGGGCCGCTCGTCCTGCGGACGGCTGCGATCGAAGTGGCGCTGCACGGGGACCAGGCGGCGGTCGTCACGGCCGCCGTTCCGGACCGAGACATCCTCAGCGGGAAGCTGGTCGACGAACGTGGTCAGCCTGTCCCGGTGGCCAGCGTGGCGTGCGTGCGAGCCGATGTGACCCAGGAAGGCGCAGCCGAGCAGGGGCTCTGGCCAGCGAGCCTGCCGCCCCGCGATGCGTCGGTCGGGGTCGCCGCCGCGGACGGCTCATTCCGCATCGCTCGGCCAGCGGGACATGAGGCAATCGTCGTGGTTGCGCGCGCCGGTGCCGTGAACGCAGCGGCGGAGCCGTTCTCGCCGGACGACAGCGAGGCGACGCTCGTGCTGCCAAGCCGAGTCGCCGCGACGGCGTCGATTCAGATCGCACCGCCGCAGCCAGGCGTCGCCTGGGAGGTTCGGGTCGATCCGGTCACCGAAGGTCGCTTCGTAGTAATGGTGGCGGACCAGCCATTCATTGCGCAGTTCGAGACGGCGATGGTTGCGGACCTGAGCGTGCGCGTTCCGGATGGCGACTCGTGGTCGGTGCCGCGCGAGCTGCGCGGGTTCGTGATCGGTGGTCCCACGACCCTGCCGCGTCAACTGACGCGGCGCTAGCGGGGTGAACTGCCGCGTCAACTGACGCGGCGCTAGCGGGGTGACTGCGAAGTTGGCCACCGATGTCGCCGGGCAACGGCGTCCTGCCCTCGGACGGCGATGCGATCGGCGCACGGATTCCAAAATGGGGATCGCGGTGCGTCCGGTGCTGCTGGCGTTTCGCGCCCCCGCGTTTGGCCGAGGCTCTCTGCCGCCGACCGCGTGCACGTTTACGTGGTAAGGTGCGGCGCGTCGCCCGGCGTGCCGTGAGGCCCGGACGGCGCGGAACGAATCCGACGAGGCCACGTGCTCCCAGCGAGTGCGTCCTCTTGGTTGGGTGTGGTGGGGGGCCGGAGCATCCGGCCCTCTTTTTTTGGCTTCAGGGCGGATGCTCTCGCTACCTTGCGTGGCCCGAACCGGAGCTTCCGTGACCGTCCTTCGCGAGCCTATCCACGGCGACATCGAGCTGACACGCGAGGAAACTCGGCTGATCGACACCGCCGAGTTCCAGCGTCTGCGCGGCATCAAGCAGCTTGGCTTTGCCTATCTCGTGTTCCCCGGCGCGATGCACACGCGCTTCGAGCATTCCATCGGCACCCTGCACATGGCAGAGCTGATGTTGTCGGCAGCCAACAAGAACGCGAGCAAGGACCCGGCTGTGTGCTATCGCGTGACCGACGAAGAGAAGCGCGTGTTGCGGATCGCGGCCTTGCTTCATGACGTGACGCACATCCCGTTCGGGCACAACATCGAGGATCAGACCGGGCTCTTGCCGCGCCACGACAAGCCCGAGCGCTTCTTGGCGATTCTGTCGGACACCGAGCTCGGCCATGAACTCGACCGGATGGGCGTTCGCGACAGCGTGCTGTCGGTGCTTGGCGCCGGTCAGCAACAGGTGCCGCCGTTCTGGCAACAAGTGGTCAGCGACACCATCGACGCCGACCTCCTCGACTACTTGCGTCGCGATGCCCACTACACCGGGCTCGAGCTGCGCTACGACCGGCGCGTGATCGACTACTTCCGGGTCGACCGACGTTCGCAGCAGATGTTCGTCGACTGTGAGAAGAACGGCATGTTGCGCGAGGACATCGTGTCCGAACTCCTGCGAGTGCTCGAGACGCGCTATCACTTCAGTGAGCGGGTCTACTACCACCACGCGAAGATTGCAGCGGGCGCGCTGCTGTCGCGAATGGTCGAGATGGCGCTTCGGGCCGGCGCCATGACGGCCGAGGACCTGCAGCGCGCGACCGATGAGTCACTCCTGCTGTCGCTGGCAAGAGTGCGCCTCGGCGACGGCGAAGCCGATGAGCGGCTGCAGCGCTTCGTGGAGCGTTTCCGCCGCCGACAATTGCCCAAGCGCGTGCTGGTGTTGCCGTACTATCTGAACGCGCCGCTGCAGGCGACGTTGATCGACACTTGGTTTGCACCAGGTCGACACGACGTGCGGCGGCAGTGGGAAATCGAAATGGAGCAGCAGGCACTGCGCCGCTTCGGTCGGCCGATGGACGTGCTCCTCTACTGCCCGGCTCGCGCGATGCAGTTGAAGGAGGCGAAGACCCTGGTTCGCTTTCCTGGTGCCGGCGATCGCACGCTCCCGCTCGACTCGTTTGCCAGCGACATTCCGCGATTGCGCGACCTGCGCGATGCCTATCCGCGGATGTGGAAGCTCTACGTCTTCACGTCGGAGCCCGACCTTGTGGTGCGGCGGCAGTTGCAGGAGATGTGTCTCGCCGCGATGCCTCAGGGCGTTGCCAACGCGCTGAAGCTCTGAACCGCGGCCACGGGCCGTGTCCGCTCACTTCCAGTCGGCACGAAACCGCAGCACGTTGTCGCGCACCTTGCGAAACACCTCGGCAGTCGCGCGCACGTCCTGGCGGTTGTACTCAGCGATCTTGACGATCTCGCCGCGCGCGTAGGCCGGCGCGACCTTGGAGCCGTCCATGTCGCCCTTCGGACTCTCGACGCCGAGGGCCCAGCAAATGACATCGAGCTTGCTCGGGGCCTTGTCGCGCTGGCTGAGCAGTTCGAACAGGTCAAGGTGTGGCTTGAGCGTCCACTTCTGCGACACGAGATCGCACCGCGCCGGGATCCCGTGCACGAGGCTGCGGCCGACGAGGAATGGCAGGTCGAAGCTCTTGCCGTTGAACGTCACGACGACTTCGGCCTTGCTCGCAAGCGCCCAGAAGGACCGCAGCAAGTCAGCCTCGGTCATGAAGCGCAACCAGCTCGGGTGGCCTTCGCTGACGAAGCCGTTGGGCGGCACCGCGATCACGTGCACGTCGGCGTCCGGCTCGTCGCCGTCACCGAGAGCGATCGACACCACCTTGCCGAACAGCGGCGAGAGGCCCATCGACATGCCGATGCGCGCCTGCAGCACGTCCGCGCTCGACGCGGGTTCCTTGCGCTGGGCGAACTGCTCGAGCGCGTCGGCGACGCTCTCAGGGAGTCGGTCGTGTTCGAAACCAGGAACGGTCTCGATGTCGATCACCAGTGTCTTGCAAACGAGGTCTTCGACGAGTTCGAGCGCGGGGTCGGTGAGTTGGCTGCGGTCGAAGTCTGCGTCCTCGCCGGGATCGAGTGCCTTGATGCGTTCGATGATCAGTTGCTTCTGCCCTTGGTAGTCCCGCATCTGTCCGCGCACCTTGACGATCGACTGTGGCTCGAGCTGGCGAGCGGCCTCCATCGCGAGCTTGGCGTCGCTCCAGATCTTGGCCTCGATCGTGCCTCCCTGGTCGCCGAGCTGCAGCGTGAGGAAGGGCTTGTTCGCCTTCGTGACCAGGTCCTTGCAGGACAGGAGGCGGGCGTAAAGGTCCCACGCATGGTCGGCGACCGTCACGTCTGCGAGAGAGTTCGCGCGGACCACGCGCAGGTTCTGGTCGTCGGTGTTCACGAGGCCCCCTCGTCGACGAACGCCCGCAGTCTCATCACCGCGGCTTCAAGATCCGTCATCGGCGCCGCATAACTCAGTCGCACAAAGCCGGGAGCGCCGAACGCGCTGCCGGGGATCGTCGCGAGCAATTGCTGCTCGAGCAGTTGGGTGCAAAGCCGCACGTCATCGATGCCTAGCCGAGCACAGAGCGCCCGCGCATCGATGAGGGCATAGAAGGTGCCGTTTGGCATCGCCAGCTTCAGGTCGCGGATGGTGTTGATCTGCCGCACGAGGAAGCAGCGGCGTTCGTCGAGGATGGGCAGCCGGCGCGCGATCTCCTCGTGCGGCGGCTCGGCGCACGCCGCGAGCGAGGCTTCTTGGCTGATGGTGCAGGCGTTGCCCAGGACCTGGCTCTGGATGCGCGCCGCAGCGTCGATCACCCGCTTTGGGCCAGCGAGGAATCCGACGCGCCAGCCGGTCAGCGTGTGGCTCTTGGTGAAGCCCGTGACCACCATCGTGCGCTCGCGCCCGCCTGGCAGGCTTGCGGGCGACACGTGCGGTGCCTGGTCGTAGCGAATCTGGGCGTAGATCTCGTCGGAGACAATCCACATCCCGTGCTTCTCGGCGGCACCAACGATGCCCTCGAGTTGCGAGCGAGTCGGCACCGCCCCCGAAGGGTTGTTGGGGAAGTTCAGGATCATGCCCTTCGCCCCGCTCTGTTGGGCCAACGCGGCGATCTGTGATTCCGTGTGCACGAAGTCCTGCTCAGGCACTGGTGGCACGATCACGGGCACGCCGTCGGCCATGCGAACGAGGGCTGGGTAGGAGACCCAGTAGGGCGCGAGTACCAGTACGCGGTCGCCCTTCTCGACGATGGTGTCGAGGGCCATGTGCAGAGCAGGCTTGGCTCCGGCGGTGACCAGGACTTCCTCGGCGGCGTAGTGGAGATCAAATGCAGCGGCGAGCCATTTGGCACCGGCAGCTCGCAACTGCGGGAGCCCGCTCGTCGCGGTGTAGCGGTACTTTCCCTGTTCGATGGCACGGATGCCTGCGCGAGCGATGCCGTCGGGGGTGGGGAAGTCCGGTTCGCCGGCCCCGAGAGCGATGACGTTCTTGCCCTCGGCGCGCAGTTGCATCGCGCGCGCGGCGATCGCGAGGGTCGCGGACTCCTCGATCTGATGCGAACGGGCGTTGGGAACGAGGCTCGTCATGGCGGCTGGGCGTGCCGGAGTAGACCGGGCATCTGACGGCAACGCAAACGTGCTGGCGATCCCCGAGAACGGACGAAAGCCGCAGCCGCACTAGACGTCCATGGCCGCAGTGCCTGCCAAGGGCTCGCCGCGCCAGCGTGCTTGCTGCTCGTGGTGCGCCGTGGCGCATGGCACTAGGCTCTGCTGCAGATGAAGTCGAAGCGCCCTTTCCGGTTTTTGAAGTGGCTCGGGATCTCGGTCCTGACAGTCGTGACCTTGGTCGCGCTGTTCCTTGCCGCGTTCGTCTACAACCCGTTCGAAGGCGACCTGCGCGATGTCCGCGACATCGTGCCGCGCGAAGTGGATTTCTTCGTGCGCAAGACCGGCTTGATCGATGACTTCGGACCTGAAAACGGCCGACTCGAGATTGCTCGCGGCGTGCTGCCGGAGCCAAAGTTCTGGCCGCAGCTCACGGATGCCCCCGGCTGGCGCGACGTCTTGACGGGTCCTGCCGCGACCAGCTTCCGCACCGGCTCGCAGCGCTCGCTACAGCAGGCCATGGACGCGCTGGCGCAGTTGCAGGAGTCGAGCAATGGGTTCCTTGACCTCGCGCGCGACGCGATCGGCCGCGAACTGGTGGTGGCCGGCTATAGCGAGGATCGCAGCAAGAACCCGCCGCAGCCGCTGCAGCAACCGTGGTGGTGCGTCTACGCCCGCGTCAGTTGGCGGCTCCGCTTCGTCCACGGCCTTCTCGGCTGGTCGATGGTGCAAGACCAGGCTCGGGCGCAGGGGCTCGAGATCGCTGTCGAGGACGGGCTGCTGTCACTGCGATCGCCGCAACTCACCGAAGCGCTGTTCCTCGGCCGCCACCTCGATGTGGTGCTGCTCGGCAACAACAAAGACCTGCTGCTGCAGTCGCTGCGCCTCGCCGCCGACGACGATGAGGAGCAACCGTTCGGTCTCGCGTCGCAGTACACCGAGGGTGTCGTCGACCCCATGGCCAAGTGGGTGGAGGTCAACCAGGCCGAGTCCGTCAACTCGGTCGAGTTCAGTGCTGCCACAGCTTCGTTCGATGCGTTTCGCCGGTTTGCCGCGACGTTTCCGGACGCCAAGAACATCGACAGCATGAACGAGCGCGTGATGGCGAGCTTCCTCAACCTCAAGGGTTGGAACTCCGTCAGCAGCGCCTTGATGTTCGAGCGAACGGGTCTGTCGGTGCTCGGGCGCATCGTACTCAACAGCAACCTGCACACGCCTTTTCAGAGCAGCTTCTACCGCGCCGAGAAACAGGACAAGAAGGACTGGCTCATGCCGTTCTTGCGCATGGTGCCGGATTCGGCATGTGCCGCCGCGGCGCTGCGTATGCCGGCGGGCGAGTTCTTGCACGCGATGTACGACTCGCTGATCCAGAGCGAGCGCGAGGGTCTGGATGACGCGCTTCGCCGCTGCACGTTCAAGAGCCAGCAGCTCGCCGACACGCGCGACCTGATCGACCGGCTGAAGATCGCGCTGCTGCCACGCATGGGATTCGTGTTCCGCAAGAACGTGCCGGACCTGTCCAAGAACGAGCAGGGCCAGCTCTACTTCCCAGTCACCGCGCGCTCACCAGTGCCACAGTTCGCGTGGGTTTTCTGGCTCCGCGAAGATGTGCGTGATCCTCGCGACGGCCGGTCCCCGGCCGACGAACTGGTGGACACGCTGCGGAAGTACGCGGTGCCCGTCTTCCGTTTCAGCAACGTCTACAACCTGCCGGTCGATGGCCTCCCTGAGCCGGTGTGGGAGTTTGCCAATGCGCAGATCCCAGGCACTGGCGAGATTGCCGCGATCGTGTTCCGCGACTTCCTCGTGCTCTCCAACTCCGGCCCGCTGATCCGTGACATCCTGCGGACTCGCTACAACTTCGGTTCGCTCAAGTCGATCGTCGAGGATCCGCAGTTCAGGCGCATCGAAGACGAGTTGCCGAATGCGTTGAATGGCTTCGTGTGGCTGCGGGGTCAGCGCCTGCTGTCGGTACTCGATGACTATCGCGGGGCCAGCGAGCAGCAGAACGTGGAGCCGGATCCGGCATGGATCATGGAGCAGCGTTCGGCCGCTGAAGACGCCGTGCGTCGCGCGAAGTACCCGCAGTATCCGAGTCTCGCATCGATGCCAAAGAGCGTGCTCGACGGCGAGTTCCAGGACGCCGTCCGCGCCTATCTGCGCGAGCAGTGGAGCAAGGCTTCGGCCGGGTTCTCGGCGCAGGATCTGCCAGCGATCGACCAGTTGCGTGGCTTCTCGAAACTCGTCGACGCTGCCTACCTGCAGCTCGAACTCGAGAACAACTACATCCGCTTCCAAGGAAAGCTGGTGCCAGGGTTCTGACGCGAGAGCCTCGCGGCCAGCGGTCGCGCCGCCGCGGTTTTGGACTGCGCCAGCAGGCCTTGTGCCGGCGACGACTGGTTGCCCCTGTCGGCGTCGCTGCGACGATTGGTCTGCGACGATCGGTCTGCGACGATCGGCTCGCTGCCAGCGCCGGCGGCACGACCCGCACCGGCAGGCGATGCTGTGGCACCGACTCGGATCCGTCGGTGTCAGCTCAGCAAATGTGCTTCCCGCTCGCTGCGCGCGGACGAGCCGACGCAACGGCGGGAAGTGGTGCCCAGGACAGGAATTGAACCTGCATGCCCGGTAAAGGGCGCCAGCACCTCAAGCTGGTGCGTCTGCCAGTTTCGCCACCTGGGCATGGTGGGGCGGGGAACCATATCCCTGCAAAGCGCGGATTCAACACTTCGAGGCTGTTCGACGATCCGGACTCGCAGCGGTGCTAGGCCACTGTGCGTCGGCGCTCCCGTTTGGATGCGGTTCTGGCGCGTTGCCGCGGTAGTGCGTCCGCCGCGCATTTCAGCGTGCATGCGAAAAAAAGCTGCACGCCGTCGCACGTGGTAACGCGTCGCCGATGTCATCGGCATCGCGTCGCTGCGGGCGACTGTGCATGCGCTGCAGCGCGCGGTAGCCGTCGACGAGCGCATGCGCGATCGTTGCTCGCGATGACAGCGTGACTTGGCGCGACCGAACGCGAGCGAATGGTCGTTTGAGGTCCGTCGGCGCGCTTGGCCGGGTACGAGATCGAGTGAGCAGCGTGCCATTCTCGTGGCTATGATCCCGCCCGCTTCACGTCCCCCTCGCGTGCGGCCGAGACCAAGATGATCGAGCCCGAAACCACGCCCGAGTCTGCGGCTGTCCGCACCGCGCACGAACGCCGGTTGGCTGCCGCCGCACGCCTGCTCGGCGACGATTCCCCAACGGTCGTAGCAGCGGTGCGTCGGCTGTTGTTGTCCGCTGGCGCTGTTGGCCGCGAGGCGCTGACGCACGCCAGCCAGAATGGCGACACCGCCGCGCGAATCCGCGCCCGAGCGTTGCTGCGCTCGTTCGACGTCGAGCAGTATCTGCAGCGTTTCGCAGGCCTTGACCTCGACAGCGCCGGTTGGAGCAGCCCAGAGCCGCTCCTGGCCGGGGCGGTGTTCGCTTCGCACATGGTGCGCACGTTCGCACCCGACGCCCACGAACTGCGACACAAGCTGTGGCGTGAGGCCGAAGTGCTGCGTGCTCGCTTCCAGGGACGTAGTCTCAACCTGTGCGCCCGAATGCTCAGCGAGCACCTCAATGAGTCGTTGGGCTATACCGGCGGGGAGGCGAGTCCTCTCGAACTCGAGCACGTGCTGCTCGACCGTGTTGTCGATGGCCGCGTCGGAGTGCCGGTGACGTTGTCGCTGATCTACCTGCTGGTTGCGCGCTGGGCCGGGCTGTCGGTATCGGGAGTCGGGATGCCAGAGCACTTCCTCGTGCGTTTGCACGGTGTGCGCCCGGTGCTGGTCGATCCGTACTACGGCGGCCGAACCGTGACCAAGGTCGACTGCATCCGCCACCTCAAGAGTCTTGGCTACGACCAGGTCCGTGAATACATGCGTGACCTGAGCGACCGCGAAGTCCTTGTGCACTACCTGCGCGAGTTGCAGCGGACGGCTAGCCACCGCGGCCAGCACGACGCTCGGCGGTCCCTTGGCGAGGCGCTGTCTCAGCTCGGAACGAGTTGATGGCGTTCGTTGTTGCAGTCTCGTACGACACTGCAATGACCCCAAGGGCCTCGACCGTCGGCCGCGCCATGCTGTGGGCGCTGGCCGCTTTCGTCAGCGCTTCGTGCTCGGGCATCTTTCAGCGTTCGATCCCCGACAGACCAGCAGTTTGGTCGGTTCGTGCGACGGGCGAGGAGGTGCGCGTAGGTTCGGCTGAGCGCGATATCACGCCGCCGATCGGCGGCTACATGGCCGGCTTCTCACTGGCGCGCACGAGCACGGGCATCGCTTCGCCGTTGAAGGTCCGCGCCATGGTCTTCGAGACTGGCGATCGCCGCTTTGCGATCGTGGGCATCGACAACCTCGGCATCATGCGCGAGGACAGCGACTGGCTGAAAGCGGGGCTGTCCGGATTCGCCAACGGCGATGTCTTTCTCTGTGCCAGTCACACGCATGCTGGTCCAGACCTGATCGGGTTGTGGGGTTGGTACTTCCTGACCTCTGGGCGCTCGCATGACTATCTGCGGCAGTTGGCCATGGCGACCAGCGAGGCGGTGGCCGAGGCTCGTGCGAATGCCGCGCCCGCGACGCTGGTGCGTGGTCAGGCGCGGGTCCCGCCGGACGCCCCGGTGCGCAACCCGAACTACGCGGAGTGCTTCGACCGCCGATTCGAGGTCGTGCACGCTCGTGCCGTTGCGGATGGTCGACCACTTGGGACCTTGCTGCATCTCGCCTGCCATCCCGAAGTGCTTTCACGGCGGTTGTCGCTGTTGTCGGCGGACTTCGTTGGCGATCTCTGCGATGGATGGAAGGCCGCCGGCAACGGGCAAGCGGTGTTCGTGAACGGCGCGCTCGGTGCGATGGTGTCGCCGCGCGTCGACAAGCGCGACCAGGACGGTGCGGGCGCGATGGGCGCGCAACTGTGCGAACTTGCGAAAAGTGCGCTCGCGACCGCCGAGCCGTTGCCGGTCGATGCCATCGAGGTGCGTCGTCGCGATGTCTATGTGCCGCTCAACACATTTGGGCTGGCGCTCGGTCGATTGACGCTGGCGATCCCTCGCGAGTTGTTCGAGGGCTGCGCCCGAACCACAGTGGGCTGGTTGCGCATCGGTTCGCTGCAGGCGATCGCGGTCCCAGGCGAGGTCGAGCCGGCGCTCGCCGAGCGCATCCGCGCGCGCAGCGGTGTGGCGGACCTATTGCTGTTCGGCCTCTGTGACGACGAACTCGGCTACCTCATGCGCGAGCAAGATGCTCGGCATCCCGAGTTCGCGTACGAGCGATCGATGAGCGCCTGCGTGAGGGCCGGCGAGATGGTCGAGGAGGCGCTGGTGGGGCCGCGCGACTGGTGAGGCCAGCGACTCAGCCGAAGTGGTACGGCAGCCGGTAGTCGAGCCAGCCGTTGACGACGTTCCAGATCGGGTTGATGACGGTGGGCATCACGTACATCACAAGCACCAGCACCGCGATGGGGAACATCGGCAGACGCGCTAGGTTGTCGTAGAGAACGCGCACAGGCTTCACGAGCCCGCCCAGCACTCCGGAGCCGTCGAGTGGCGGCAAGGGGAACAGGTTGAGCACGGCCAGTAGCAGATTCAGCATCAAGAAGACGCCGGCGATCCGTCGGACGGCATCGCCCTCACTGGACTCGGGTCGACCGACGTACTGCAGCACCGAGAACGCGATCGCGGCCAGCACCAAGTTCGACAAGGGCCCTGCAGCGGAGACGAGTGCGGCGCGTTTTGGATGGTGGAAGGCCCAGACTGGATCGATCGGTGCACTGGCATAGCCAAGGCACATCGTGCCGCCGCTGCTGACAATCGTGATCAAGGGCAGCAGCACCATGCCAAAGGGCTCGCGCCGGATGTGCGGCAGTGGGTTCAGCGATACTTGGCCGCCCTTGTAAGCCGTGAGGTCACCGCCGAGTTTGGCGAACAGCGCGTGCGCAGCTTCGTGCACGGTGTTGCTGATCAAGAGCACGATGAACAGGATGACGGCTGCCGTGACGTCGAAGTTGGCGGCCGCGATCACGTGTCGTCCTCGCTGCTGTTGGAGTTGCTGTCGGCGCGGTCGCTGGTGCCAGCGTGCAGATCGGCGACTACTTTTTTGACTTTGGTCTCGGTGGATGCGAGGCGCGCTCGGCACATCGCCAGCAAGGCCGCAGCGCGCTCGACCTTTTCTGACAGCAGGTCCAAGTCGATCTCGCCGGACTCGATTTCGGTCAGGATCGTCTCGAGCTCGGTGCTTGCCTCGGCGTAGCTCGGCTCGGAGGCCTTCTTCTTCTTGTCGTTCATGAGTTCGTCTCGATCGATTCGGCGCGGGTGCGAATGGTGCCGTCTCGCAGTTGGATGTCGAGGTGTTGGCCTGCAGCGACGCGCGCTACCGACGGCAGAACGCGGCCTTCGTCGTCGCGGACCAGTGCAAACCCGCGGCGCAGCACGGTGCGAGGGTCAAGCAGTCGGAGGCGCATCGCGCGTTCGTCGAGTCGAGCCGCGAGTCGCTGCAGCACGTTGTCGGTGCCGCGGCGCGCACGCTCGGTGCCGTGGAACAGGACCTGGCGCGCTCGCTCGCAGGCTTGGACTGCCGACAACTGCAGGGAACGGGCGGTCCGTTCGAGGTTGCGGCGTCCAGTGGTGAGGAGTCGCAGCGAGTCGCGGCCGATCCCGTGCGCCGCGACTTGCAGGCGTTGCCGTTCGTGAGTGATTCGCGAGGTGGCGACGAGTCGCAGCGAACTGGTGGCCGAGTCGAGCCGCGAGCGCGCCGAGGCCAATGTGCGGCCGACGTTGCGCTGCAAGGCAACCGCGCGATCCGCGTTGCGGCGGCGTTCGTTGATCACGATCCCGACAAGAAAGCCAGCCAGCGCAGTTGGGGTCTTCTCCGAATGGGCGATCTCGTCGAGTACCGAGCGGTCGCGTTCGTGGCCGATGCCGATCAGGACCTTGATGGGGTGTTGGGCCACCGCCAGCGCGATCTCGAGATCGTCGAACCACGCGAGGTCGGTGCGCGAACCGCCGCCGCGAACGATGCAGATGCAGTCGAATTCCTCCGCGTGGTCGGAGAGCCAGCGCAGGCCGGCCAGCACGGTCGCGCGCACTTTGTCACCTTGGACCTGGACTGGCACGAGGGTCAACTGAAAGCCGACGCCCGACTGCTCGACGTGACGGAGGAAGTCGTTCCAGCCGTCGGCCGCCGGGCTAGTCAGCACGCCAACTCGCAGCGGCGGGATCGGCAACGGCAGTTCGCGATTGCGATCGGCGAGGCCACGTTCGCGCAATTCGCGCAGGATCTGTTCGCGGTTCTGCGCGAGCTTGCCGAGCGTGAACGACGGATCGACGTCTTCGACGACAACCTGGAAGCGGCCGCTCTTGACGTAGAAGTCGACGCGCACCTCCACGCGGATCTCGATGCCGTCGCGCATCGCGAAGTCTGGCGCCTGTTCGCGGATGCGGCGGAAGATTGCTGCTGCAGTCGTCTCCCACATCACCGCATCGACGCGCGCGCGCGGAGTCGTCTCGCCCTCGGCCTTCTCGACCAGAGCGAAGAACTTGTGGTTCTTGCTCGCGCCCTTGTCGAAGTCAACGACTTCGCCGGTGACCCACACTTTCTGCGAGAAGCCCGCGAGCAAGCAGTCGCGAACGCGAGCGCTGAACGCAGAGATCGTCAGCGAGTCGATGGCCTTGGTCTCTTCTGTCGCAGGAGCGACGCTGCCATCGGAGTCCTCGATGCGCGGCTTCGGCTTTCCCATCGTGCCGGCGACGATGCTCATGACCTCGGGGGTGAACTCGAACAGATGGCGCGACAGCTTGTCGTAGACGATTTCAGCGTGGCGAGCGGGCACGCTCCATGTCTTGTTGCGTCCGTCGAAGCGCCGTTCGGGCAGTTCCTTGACCAGCGCGACGAGATCGGGGCGGTAGCCAAACCGGATCTCCAGGTTCACGCCGTCTCGCGCGAGTTCGACTGTGTTGTTCATCGCGAGTTCTGGGTCATACCGAGCGCCCCTCGGCGGTCAGCAGGAAAACGCGGGCGCGCACTGCGGCGCGTGCGTCCTCGACCGTGAGGTCGCGGTTGCAGGCGGTGCGTAAATCGCTCATGGACTCGGGGGCGCGGCCGCAAGGGCGAACGGCAAACCACGGCGAGCTGTCCATGGCGACGTTGAGGGCGATGCCGTGGAGGTTGGTCCATCGCTTGATGGCGACGCCGATCGACGCGACTTTGTGGGCACCGACGAAAACGCCCGTGCCATCAACCGAGGCCTTGGCTTCGAGGCCGAAGGCCGAGCAGACTGCGACACCGAAGGCCTCGAGTCGACGGAGCCAATCGCGTACGTCGCGCACCGGGAGCGGCACGATCGGGTAGATGACGAGTTGACCTGGGCCGTGGTAGGTCACCTTGCCGCCGCGTTCGATCGGCACAATGTGCTCGCCGAGTTCGGTTGGCGGCGTGGCGCGGCCGGCGGTGTAGACGGGGTCGTGTTCGACCAGCAGCACGCGACCTGGCAGGTCACCGTTCGCGACCTGCGCATGCAGTCTGCGCATGTGCTCGAGCACGGGTGCATAGGCAGCGCGGCCAAGGTCCTCGATTTCGATCGCCACGGCCGTCAGACTACTCGACGAACCAAACATGGCGACCGCTCTGGTACTCTCCTTGGTGTTGCAGCAACTCAGTGTGTCGCCTTCGCCATGCGAGGTTGGCGCGCCGGTCGCTGTGCGCGCTGCGGCGGAGGGCAAGCCGATCGCCGATCTTGCCGTCGTCGTTGAGTTGGCCGACGGGTCGAGGATCGACGTTGGCGCGACCGACCTGAATGGCGAAGTGCGCTTCGTGCCACAGGCAGAAGGGCTCGTACACTTCGTCGCGACGCGCGATCGCTCGCGGTGGATTGCGCCACTGCAGGTCGTGCCAGCGCCGAGGCGCGGGCTCTATGCGATGGTCTGCATGCCGCTCGGCATCGTGCTCTTGTGGCGCGCTCTGCGCCGGGCGCGTGCCGATGAGTCCGCCGCCGGAAGCTGACGCTGACGGATTTGCGCGGCCGGCGGGCAGATCCGGCCGGTGGGCGGGGGAAGCCGACGCGAGACGTCGGCCGTCGCGGATCAGGCGAGGACCTTCTCGATGTGACTCTTGATCGAGCGCAGGTCGAGCGCGCCCGAGAACCGATCGACTTCCTTGCTGCTCTTGAAGAAGACGCAGGTCGGAACCGAGCTGATGTTGAAGTCGGACGCGGCTTCTTGCGCGTTGTCGATGTCGACTTTGTAGACCGCGAGCTTGCCGGCGTACTCGGCCGCGATCTTGTCGATCGTCGGGGCGAGTGCCTTGCACGGGCCGCACCAAGTGGCGCTGAAGTCGACCAACACCGGCATGCTTGCTGCTGCGATGGTCTTCTGGAAGTTGTCGTCGGTGAGTTCGGTGACCTTGCTCATGGTTCTCGTTCTTCGGTTCTGGACCGCCGTTCGGGCGGGGCATTTTGGCCGCCGGACGGTCCGGTGCAAGGGCACAACCTGCGAGCCGACGAATCGTCGGCTCGAGGCGCTGCGGTTGGCGAGTGCTGCGACGCAGGCAGAATCGCTCGCCCTGGGTGATTTCGGAGGGGCTCAGCCCTGGCGGTTGAGGGCAGCCAGCAGTCGTTCGGTCGGAACGCCATTCTGCTGTGCGACCTCTTCAATCGACGCATGCGGATCGAAGCCGCAGTTGCTGCAGCCACCGATGTGGAAATCGCGCATGAGTACCATACCGAGCGACGGATCGGCGGTGAGCGCCTCCAGCATCGTGGTCTTGGGGTTGAAGGGGCCGGTCTTCGTGTTGCTCTTCTGGGTCGGGTTCATAGGATCACTCCGCGTTGAGGATGCTGACTCGTTGTGCCACCTTGCCGGCGATGCTGCGCAGCGCCTTGGCGGTGATGGATTCGGGGAATGCGTGCACGATCGGGTGACCCTTGTCGCCGCCTTCGCGAACCGCAATCTCGATGGGGATCTGGCCGAGCAGCGGCAACCCAAACTCGCGCTCGATGCGAGCGCCGCCGCCTTCGCCGAAAATGTGGTACTTCTCGGTGCTGCCAGGAGGCGTGAACCACGCCATGTTCTCGACGATTCCGAGCATCGGCACGTTGACCGACTGGAACATGCGGATCGCCTTCCTCACGTCGAGGACGGAGACGTCCTGCGGAGTGGTGACGATGACCGCACCCATGAGGTGGGCCTGCTGGCTCAGTGACAACTGCGCATCGCCGGTGCCAGGCGGCAGATCCACGACGAGGTAGTCGAGATCGTGCCATGCGACATCGAACAGGAACTGCCGCACGGCCGAGTGGAGCATGGGCCCGCGCCAGATGACCGGCTGGTCATCGGCGACCAGGAGCGCCATCGACATGATCTGCAGTCCGTAATGCTCAAACGGCTGGATCTTCTTGTCCTTGACCTCAGGTTGGCCGCGGACACCGAGCATCAGCGGTACGTTGGGGCCGTAGACGTCGGCGTCAAGGATGCCAACGCGCGCGCCGCTCAACTGCAGCGCACAAGCGAGGTTGACTGCGACGGTTGACT
>CAMBXM010000002.1 GCA_945871815.1 Singulisphaera sp. GP187 | reverse complement strand
CCTGCGAGCCAGCGAAGCTGCGGGAAGACTCCCGCGACCAACAGATCGAGCCGCCCGTCGCCGTCGAGATCGTGCAACTGCGCGTCCACGACCAAGGAAGCCGCCCCGGTCGACACGAGCGGAGGAGCGAAGCTGCCCGTGCCCGTTCCGAGGAAGGTGTGAGCCCGAGCGCCGTCGTCCGAGACCACAACGTCGAGGTGGCCGTCGAGATCGACGTCGCCGACCATGATCGGCCCGAAGCTCGTGGGCGCGGCGACCGGGAATGCGACTGGCGGCGCGAAGACCTGCGCCGCGAGACCGCCCGAGAACCCCGCGACCATCACCCAACGAACGAACGCTGTCGTGCTCATGCTCCGCCTCCGAGGTCGCGCGCGGAGCGCGACGATCCAGTGCCTCTGACGCCGCAGCGTGTGACGGGCGATGGCAGTGCCTAGGTTCCGACGACTTCGCGCGCCTGCGTCATTCAGCGAAGGTGCTGGTGCGAGCCGCCGGAGTCCTTCGCGATCCACTCGAGGATCTCGAGGTTGCCGCCGATCGCGATCGTGTGGATCACGACCTTGCGGTGTTTGTTCCACTCGGCGACGTCTTCGCGGATGCGGAACGGGTCGATCTCGGCGCCGACTGTCGGTTCGCCGTCCGACATCACGAAGATGGTGTCGACCTCTTGGTCTGTGAACGCGAGCTTGACCGAGTCGTAGAGGTTGGTGCCGCCGGCGGCGCCGAGGCGCGACACCCATACCTGCGCGTCGTCGCGGTCCTGCTTGGTGCCCTTCGGCATCTCGCCTTCGCGCCATGGCTGCACGCCGCTGCTGAAGGCGAGGATGTTGAACCACGCGTTCTCCTGCAGGTTCGTGATCGCCAGCGACAGTTCCTGCTTGGCGATATCGATGCGCGTCGCGCGCTGGTCGTTGACCATGCGGCCGAACATCGATTCGAGCATCGAACCCGACACGTCGATGACGAAGATCACGCGCGTCGACTCGACCTGGATGCCGAAGAACTTGGCGCCCGAGACGGTGCGCTGCTTCAGCCGCTTCTGCTCCTTGGCGCGAACCGCGGCATCAAACTCGTCGTCGGTCACGCAGCGGAAATCGGCCTTCGCCTGCTCCCACCACAGCGTCCACGCCTTGCTGTCGCGACCCCAAGGTTGCGCCGTGAGGTGCCAGAGCGCGTCCTCGATGTCGAGCGACAAGCGGCCCGTCTCTTTCCCTAGCCGCTCGATCAGTGGCGGCACGGCGGTCGAGATGCGAAGTTGCTGCAGGCCCACGACGGCGATGTGCCGCGTCGACCAGTCAGCGTGATCGAGAGCTGTGACCAACACTGGCAGCAACGACTTGGTCTTGGAGTTCGCAATCTGCTCCAACGCCGCGTTGCGAATCGACTGATTGGCGTCCACCGCGTAGGTCTTGAGTTCTTCGAGCCACTTCGAGCCGCCTTGCTCGATCGCACCGATGGCAGAGATCGCCATCGCGCGATCGCCCGGGAGCTTGGACTTGGTCAGCATCTCACGAAGATCGGGCAACGCCTCGCGGTCGAGGTTGCGCCCGATCACGCGCGCGGCGGCGCGGCGAACCCCTTCCTCTTTGTCGGTCAGCGCTTTGCGGATCTGGGCTTGCACCTTTCCGTCCTTGATGCGGCTCGAGGCGACCAGGGCGAACACCTTCTCGTGTTCCTTGCCCTTGCCGATCAGCTTGCTGACCTTCTTCTCGGTCGCGTCGTCGCGCAGGTCGGCGATCATGGTCGCCATCTGGAAGCGCAGATCCTCGGGCGTCACGTCGCGCTTCTTGGCCAGCGCCAAGAACGTCGGCACAGCTTTCGCGCCGTCGTCGTCGATCAGGATTCGCGCAGCTTCGGCGCGGTCCGCGCCCGAGAAGTCGACGCGCTCCAAGATCCACGTCGCCATCTCGCCGGTCTTGGGGAGCTTGCGCTCGCGCATCGCCGCCAACGCCGCCCGGCGGATCTTGGACAGCGGCTCGCGCCGCAGCGCTTCGATCAGTTCTTCTTCGGTCAGCGACGGCGCCAACTGCCGGAAGGCGCGTTCGCGGATCTCTGCCAGCTCGACCGCGACGATCTCACCCTTGTCATCCTTGCGCTGCTTGCCTTCGAGGTTCCACAGCTCGCGGTACCACGCGTTGTCACTGGCGTCGGCGAGCTTGCGGTGCTGGTCGATCGCTTGCTTGCGCACAGCGTCATCGACCTTGCTGTCGACCAGTTGCTTCAGCAAGTTCTTGCCGAAGGCCGCCGATCGCCCGAGTCCCGCGATCGCTGGATCGCGCAGTTCGATCGTCGGCTCGTTGGCTGCAATGTTGGCCAACTTCGTGACTGCGACCTCGGCGGCTTCGTTCGACTCGGCCAAGTTGCACAGGGAGCGAACGAGCGCTCGCCGCAGATAGAGCGTCGACGACGTGTCGTAGACCGCAACGAGGCCCTCGGCGGCGGCGCGCGTCCCCGGCGAGGCCGCCCGGTCGATGAGCGCGATGTCGGCATCGTCGCGCTTGCTGCGCAGTTCGGCGAGCGCCGCCTCGGGCGACAGATCCGTTGGATTCTGCTCCTGCGCGACGGCGACACAGGCGCAGGTGCTCAGGACGAACAGGCGGAACAGGGTGGCGACGGATGTAGGCACGGCTCTCACTCTAGGGAATGGAACGCCGCGGATGGTCGTGGCCACGACCGGGAGAGTCAAGGTGGCCACGCCGCCGACGGCGCCGACATCCCGAGCCAGCCATTCGCCACCAGCGCCATGCTCTCTACCATCTGACGCGCCATGACGCCCCCGGCCACCTGCCTTGTCGTTCCGTTCGCGCTCGCAACCGTCCTACTCCTGGCCGCTCCAGCAGGGGCCCAACACCCGACTTCTGGATCCCCCTCGAGCCAGAGCATCGACAGCAAGCAACCGATGTACGTGGCCCAGCGCAGCGCCGACGGCCAACAGTCGCTGGCCGCGATGCAGCTCGGGCAAGGACTGCAGTCCAGCCTCGTCGCCGCCGAGCCCGACTTGTGCAATGCGGTCGCGTTCGCCATCGACGACCAAGGTCGCATCTACGTCGTCGAGACCTTCCGCATCCACGATGGGGTGTTCGACACGCGCGAGTACATGCAGTGGAAAGACGACGACCTCGCGTGCCTCACGGTGGCCGATCGCGTGCGCAAGTACGAGCGGCACATCAAGGACGACATCCCGAAGTACGCCAGCTACAGCGATCGCGTGAAGCTGCTGTTCGACGACAACGGCGACTTCGTCGTCGATCGCAGCACGGTCTTTGCCGACGGCTTCGCAGCACTCGAAGACGGCATCGCGTCCTCGGTGCTGCCCATCGGCAAGGACGTCTGGCTCACCAACATCCCCAAGCTGTGGAAGCTGCGCGATCAGGACGGCGACGGCCGCGCCGAAGTGCGCGAAGCGACCTTCGACGGGTTTGGCGTGCACACTTCGCTGATCGGCCACGACCTGCACGGCCTCGTGCTCGGTCCGGATCGGCGCTTGTACTTCTCGATCGGCGATCGTGGCTTCGACGTCACGACCAAAGAGGGCATTCGACTGTCCTACCCGCACGAAGGCGCCGTGTTGCGCTGCGAACTCGACGGCAGCCGCCTCGAAGTCGTGCACCGCGGCCTGCGCAACCCGCAGGAACTCGCATTCGACGATCGCGGCAACCTGTTCACCGGCGACAACAACAGCGACGGTGGCGATCGCGCGCGCTTCGTGCAGATCGTCGACGGCGCCGATAGCGGCTGGCGCATCGGCTTTCAGTGGCTCGACGACCGCGGCGCCTGGAACCGGGAGCGGCTGTGGTGGCCCACCCACGATCAAAGCCCGGCCGCGACGTTCGCGCCGATCCTGAACATCGCGGACGGGCCGTCGGGCCTGGCGTTCGACCCGGGACAGGGCCTCCCGGGGCGCTATCGCGGCTGCTTCTTCCTCTGCGATTTTCGCGGCGGCAGCAGCTACAGCGGCGTGCATGCGTTGCGCTTTGCCGAGAAGGGCGCCGGCTTCGAGCTCGAGTGGCGCGACCGTCCGCTGTGGAACGTGCTGGCGACTGACGTCGACTTCGGCCCGGACGGGGCGATGTACGTGTCCGATTGGGTGAGCGGCTGGAACAAGACCGGCAAGGGCCGCATCTACCGCATCGAAGCCAAGGGGCTGCGCAACGACTTGCAGGCCCGGGCCGCGGCGCGACTGATCGGCAGCGATCTCACCGCGGCGCCCGACGCGCAACTGGTCGAACTGCTGCGGCACCAAGACCGCCGCGTCCGGCAGAAGGCGCAGTTCGCCCTGGTCGACCGCGATGCCCGCAGTCTGCTGCTGGCTGCCGCCAAGGACCAGGATGGCGGCAAGGCCCGCCTGTGCGGCATCTGGGGTCTCGGCATCCTCGGGCGCTCCGACCGTGCGGCCGTCGAGCCACTCGTGGCACTGCTCGGCGACAACGATGCCGACGTGCGGGCGCAGACCGCGCACGTGCTCGGCGACGCGCACCTGCTGACGGCAACCGACAAACTCGTCGATGCCCTGAAGGACAGCAGCGCTCGCGTGCAACGGGAAGCGGCGCTCGCCCTAGCCCGCATCGGCAGGGCAGCGGCTACGAGTCTTGGCGAGCCGACGATCACTGCGCTCATTGACGCCGTCAGCAGCAATGCCGACCGCGATCCCGTGCTGCGCCATGCGTTCGCACAGGCCATGGCCGGGATCCAGGAAGCGGATCGCGTCGTCGCGCTCACGAGCGACCACCGAGGGTCCGTTCGACTCGCCGCCGTGCTCGCACTGCGTTTCTCGCGCGATGCCCGCATCGTCGCGTTCCTCAACGACGGTGACGTCGTGATCCGTCGCGAAGCGGCGCGCGCGATCTATGACACCGACTTGGCTGCGGCACTGCCAAAACTCGCGTCGACCCTAGGCAATGTCGACTGCAACGACGAGCCGTTCGCGTGGCGCGCATTGAATGCCGCGCGACTGCTCGGCGGCGCCGACAACGCCGCGCGCCTTGCCGCGTATGCGACCAACGCGGACCGGCCGATCGCGATGCGCGGCGAGGCGCTGGCGATTCTCGGCGAATGGCGTGCGCCGCACGGCCAGGACCGCGTGCTCGGAAACTGGCGACCGGCATTGCGCTCCGATGACGATCGCAACGACGCCTCGTGGCACGAGCGGATCGTGGCCATGCTCCCGTTCGACCCTCTCGCCGAAGCAGCCGCCAAAGCCTGCGCGTCGCAGCGCATCACAGCAGCATCGGCGCCGCTCGCCAGCGTCGCGATGGACCGCGCCCGCCCCGAGCGCGTCCGTACCGCTGCCCTGCAGGCGTTGGCGGCGCTCGACGATGCCGCCGTCGACACGATCGTCGCCGGCATCACCGACGAAGACCCGACGAACCTGCGCACCGAGGCGGTCAAGCTGTTCGCCAAGCGTGAGCCGAGGAAGGCCGCCCCCGTGCTCGCAAGCCTGTGTCGCAAGGCAGGACGGCAGGAACGCCAAGCCGCGTTTGCTGCACTCGGCGCGCTGCAGGATGACAGCGGCGCGGTCGTCCTTGGCGAGTGGCTCACAGCACTGGCCAAGGGGCAAGTCGACGCCGAGGTCCAGCTCGACGTTCTCCTCGCTGCCGCCGAACGGACCGAGCCGAGCCTCGTGCAACGCTTGCGAGACCTCGAGGCCGCGCGCGATCCAAACGACCTCCTGGCCGCATTCACCGTCTGCCTCGAAGGCGGCGACGTCGAGCAGGGCCGACGCATCTTCTTCGACAACGAAGCCACCCGCTGCACGCGCTGCCACACCGCAGATGGCAAAGGCGGCAACGCCGGTCCGGTACTCGACGGCATCGGCAAACAGCCGCGCCCCTACTTGCTGGAGTCGCTCGTGGTCCCGAGCAAGGTGATCGCCCAGGGCTTCGCGACGACGATGCTGCACCTTCACAACGGCGATGTGCTCGCCGGCATCGTCACCAAGGACCAAGATGGAATGGTCGAGATCACCGGCATCGACGGCCAGAGCCAGAAGGTCGAGCACGCTCGTATCCAAACCCGGCGAACCGCGACCGACAGCGCCATGCCGGCGATGGGCGGCAGCCTCGACCGGCGTCAACTGCGCGACCTGATCGCGTTCCTGAGCCACATGCAAACAGCCGCGAAATGAGCAGCGGGCCAAACCGAGGGTGAACGGTCCGGGTCGACAGCTACGCTGCCACCCATGTTCATCCGCACGGGAGCGTTCGTTCCGACTTGTTATCGGCCCTTCCTTGCATCCGTGCTGGTGCTCGGCGCCGGCCTCGGCCAAGAAGCCTCGACTTCGACGCCCCAGGAGCCGGTCGCACCGACCGCGACGACAACGACCGCGCCGCGGCCGCTCTACCAACTCGAGATCCAGGCGGTGCGGTGCTCGTGACGGCGATCGCGCTGCCCCTGTGCTCCCGATACCGCGACCTGAAGCGGTCGGGCCGCTGCCGTTTCACGCGCTACCTCTGAGGCAGGTGCGCAGGCAGGATGCGGTCGCGGACGGGCCGCTACGTCAGCAATTCGCCGCGCACCTTGCCGGCAACATCCGTGAGCCGAAAGTCCCGGCCCTCGAACCGATAGGTCAGCGCTTCGTGGTCGAGGCCGAGCAGGTGCAGGATCGTCGCCTGCAGGTCGTGCACATGGATGCTGGTATCGGTGATCGCGTAGCCGAGTTCGTCGGTGGCCCCCACGACAGCACCCTGCTTCACGCCGGCGCCCGCCATCAACATGGTGAAGCAGTGCGGATGATGGTCGCGGCCTAAAAACTTGCTGCCGTTGCGCTCTTCGTTCATCGGCGTACGCCCGAACTCGCCGCCCCAGACCACCAACGTCTCCGCCAACAAACCGCGGCGACGCAGATCGGTGATCAAGGCTGCCAGCGGGCGATCCAGTTCGCGGCACTTCTTGGGGAACTGCGTGCCTAGGTCGTCACCGGGCCCGGTGCCATGATGGTCCCAGCCAGAGTCGTAGAGTTGCACGAAGCGCACGCCGCGCTCGACCAAGCGCCGCGCGAGCAGGCAGTTGTTGGCAAAGCTCACCTTGCCGGGCTCAGTGCCGTAGAGGCGATGCACCTCCTCGGGCTCACTCTGGATATCGGCGGCCTCGGGCACCGACATCTGCATGCGAAACGCGAGTTCATGCTGCTCGATGCGCGACAGCGTCTCGGGATCGCCGGTACGCGCATGCTGCATCGCGTTGAGGTCGCGGCCGACATCGAGCATCCGCCGACGCGCGGCGCGATCGATGTCCGCTGGGTCCTCGAGGAACAGCACGGGATCGCCCTTGCTGCGCAGTTGCACACCTTGCAGCGACGATGGCAGAAAGCCGCTGCCAAACACGCTCTTGCCCGCGCTCGGCAAGGTGCCGCTCACCAGCACGACAAAGCCAGGCAGGTTCTGGTTCTCGCTGCCGAGGCCATAGCAGACCCAACTCCCCATCGCCGGGCGGCCGATCCGCGGCGAACCCGTGAACATCAAGAACTCGGCCGGCGCGTGGTTGAACTGGTCGGTGTGCATCGACTTGACCACGAGCAGGTCGTCCATGACCTGTCCGAGGTGCGGCAGCAGTTCGACGACGTCGACCCCGGCGCGCCCGCACTTGCGAAACGGGTAGCGCGTGCCGAGCAGCTTGGGGTGGCCCTTGATGAACGCAAACCGCATGCGTTCGAGGAACTCGGCCGGGCACGGCGTGCCGTCGTACTTCTGCAGCAGTGGCTTTGGGTCGAACAGGTCGAGCGAGGACGGCGCACCCTCCATGTGCAGGTAGATGACGCTCTTGCAGCGCGGTGGCCGCGGCCGCACGAGAGTTCGCGGCGCCCGCGGGTCCTGGACCACAGGCGGCAGGTAACGCTGCAAGGCCAGCGCGCCGAGACTCAGTGCCCCGGTCTGCAGGAAGCTGCGGCGGCTGTCGCGCACGAAGTCGAGAGGGCCCATGGCGGCGATCACTGTGCCCGCCGCTGGCTTCGTTGCAACCGGTGGTCGTGCCACGATTCTGCTGGTTGCGAATCCCCACCCCACATGTCATATCGTGGGCCACGATGCCGAATCCCAAGCCCGAAGCCACGCCCGCCAAGAATGTCCTCGGCACGGCGCTCAAGCCGTGCAGCCAGAAACCACTGACCGGGTTCTTTCGCGATGGCTGCTGCAACACCGACGAACACGACCACGGCGTGCACACCGTCTGCGTCGAGATGACGGCCGAGTTCTTGGCCTACAGCAAGGCCGCCGGCAATGACCTGTCGACGCCGCGGCCAGAGTTCGCCTTCCCTGGCCTGAAGCCCTTGGACCACTGGTGCCTGTGCGCCGCACGCTGGGTCGAAGCCAACGAGGACGGCAAGGCTCCGCGCGTGGTGCTCGAGTCGACGCACGAGCGGACCTTGGACTACGTGACACTTGCCGTACTCAAAGGCAGCACGATCCCGGGCTAGGAGAAGCCCGGCGCGGCATCGATTTCAGAACGCGATCTGCCACTGCATTCGCACGCCGATGCCGTCGTCACCAACCCGGTAGCCAGCACCCGAGTTGGCCACCGGCGCGCCGTCGAGCCAGGTCACGTCGAAGGTGAACTTGTTGTTGTGCGTCTGGTCGACGTACCAGTTGAGGCCGACGGCGTATTCGTTCGAGTTCTTGTACTTGCCATGGATCGTCGAGTAGCGCACCACTGGCTCGAGCGTCTTGCTGACCAAGAAGGTGCCGGCTTCGACATAGCCACCGCGGTCCTGCACCGAGCCATCGGGGAAGCTCGTGACCGTGGTCCCGAGCGGCGTGAGGTCGGTGAGCCAGCGCTGGAACAACTCGCCGTGCAATGACCAACCGCGGCACTTGAACGCCGCGTCGACCGCGAGCAACGACTCATCGAACGCATCGACACCGAGCGAGGTGAGGCGCGAACCGTCGCTGATGCGCAAAAAGCGCGACTCGCCGATGGAAGCCCCGGACGCACTCGCGCCGCCCTGTTGGCCGTAGGAGTAGCTCGCACCCATTTGCGCGGCGAGATCCTTGTGTTCTTCCATGTCGGCATAGCCTGAGCCGTATTTGGCCATCGGTTCGAACCAGACCGAAGCCGAGTAGGCCGGCTTGGTGTTGACCTGATCGGGAGTGAGGTCGCTGGTGGAGAGACCATTGCCGATCATCGCACGGTACCAAACACCATCGAGAGGCTGCCCGATCGCCCACACGCCCAGCGTTCGGTCGGTGCGGAAGTACGTCGTCGCCATCGAACGGTCGGCGAAGTGGGTGCGCGTCGAACCATTCAGCCAGTCGCGCGAGCCGGGCACGAAGGCCTTGCCGGCATAGAGATCGAACGACTTGCTGAACTCGTAGTTGAACCAGAAGTCGTGGAAGATCACGACGTGGCCGTCATCCGTGTCGGCGTCGAGGTTGATGTAGAAGTGCATCCTCGGGTCGATCCAGGTCCCGCGGAACTCGAGTCGCCCGCGCTCGATCTCGATCTCGTCAAGCGCCGTCACATCGACCGGAGTAGCCGTCGCTGCGGTCTCGCGATTCTGGTAGGAGTCGGTGTCTGGGGCGAAACCCGTGTAGCGGAGTTGCATGCGACCGTTGATGCGTAGCTCGAAGGGGTTCGCTGCATCGGTCGAGCGCATCACGTAGCCCTTGTCGTACTTCATCTCGAAGCCGCTGGTCGCCGGCTTCGCCTGTTGGTCCTGCTGCTGCTTGATCAGCTCCTTGAGCATTGCCCCTTGCTCGTCGACACGCCGCTGCAGCTCCTGCAGAGTCGGTTGCGGCTTGGCAGCTTCAGGCTCTTGGGCAACGCTGCGCGTAGCGAGAAGCGCGATGACAACGGCGGCAACTACGGTAGTCGGGAACGCAAACAGTTGACGATGGGGAGGGTTCATCAGTAGTGGGCTCAGAGACCGCGCTCGGTGCAGGGCAAGATCGAACTTCGCCAGTGCGGCGCCAGCCGTGAGGTAGTGGATAAGAAGCCAAGAGCAAACGGCGCGCCAGCACGCAGCACGTCGAGGCCTGCTCGGATTCGGGACGGGCTGCCAAGGCCGCAGAGACGCTGCTCACGACTTCGCAATCGCGCCCAGACTTCGACGGCATGGGGCAACGCCGCCGGCGAAGAACGAGAGTTCGGCCTCGCCTCTTCGCCAACGCCGCGACTGCCGCCATGCTGTGTGCCATGACGCCGATGCGCGACGACCTCCAGCGCATCGAGCGCCTGCGCGAACTGTTCCTCGACGAATCGCGCGGCGACCGCGCCCTGCCGGACTACTGGCGGGGACCGATGGACCTCGCGGCCTACGCCAGCGTGCTCGCCGTACGCATCGGCTGGAAGTGGGATGCGGCGCTCTCGGAATGCAAGGACCGCGGCTTTGCCCGCGCCGACCAGGAGACGGTCCTCGACTTCGGCTGCGGCAGCGGCATCGCGGCCGAACGGTTCGTGCACCACTTCGGCGCGCGCGAGGTCTGGCTGCACGATCGCTCGGCAACGGCGCGGGCGTATGCCTGCGAGCGGGTCGCGACCAGCAATCCTGGACTCACGACCAAGGCGATCGCCGATGCGCGCACGGTGTCCCCCGACGTGCTGCTGGTGAGCCACGTGCTCGGCGAACTCGACGACCGCGGCCGCCAGGTGCTGCGCGAACTCATCGGGCGCTCGCGCCGAGTCGTCTTGGTCGAACCGGGCAACCACACGACATCGCGCCGACTGTCGGCGCTGCGACAAGAACTGCTCGCCGACTTCGAGGTGCTGGCGCCCTGCCCGCATGCGGCGGCATGCCCGGCGCTCGCGCGCGACGAGGACTGGTGCCACTTCTTCGCCGAACCATCGCAGTTGGCCTTTACCAACAGTGCCTGGGTCAAGATCAGCAAAGAACTCGGCATCGACCAGCGATCGCTGCCGTACGCGTTCTTGGCGCTGGCGCACAAGCCGGTCGAGACCAAGCTCGCGGCACCACCGCATCGCGTGCTGTTTCGCCCGGACCTCGGCAAGCATGACGCGCGCGTGCAGCTGTGCACCGATCACGGACTGGTGGAAGCGCTGGTGACGAAGCGTGCCGATCCGGCGACCTTTCGGACCCTGAAGAAGAACCCGGAGAGCGTGCGCACGCTGCCGGCGCCTGACGCCCGCTGACGTCGCCGAACTGGGCAGGCCCGAACTCGGACAGCAGGCCCGTCCGCCAGCACCGGCTGCACGCGCGCGCCGCCGAGATCGGCCCGGTGCCAGGCACGCCCGCAGAAGGCGCGGTGTCATGGGCTCGCAGCCTGCCATCGCCTGCGCAACTCGACAGCATCGCCGAGCTGCGCTCACTCAGGACTCCTCGTTCGCGACCTGGAGGAAGCCGGGCTACAACACGCGCCATGCGATTCCATGCCATCGCGGCGCTGTTCGCCTTCGCGCTGCCGCTGACGGCGCAGAATGCCGACTCCGAGCCCGATGTCGCGGCCCAGATCGCCGACACCGCGGCCTTCACTACGCGCGAGGTCGGCGACGGCATCGTGCTGCGTCAGCGTTGGTTCGCGAAGCTGTTCGACGGGCCGCAGAGCCTCACAGTGCTCGAACTGCAGCGCGACCGCGTGACGCTCCGCTTCGATGTCGAAGCACCTGGCAAGCTGACGCCCACCAGCACCATGGCGGCGCAGCGCGGGGCCCTGGCAGCGATCAACGGTGGCTTCTTCGAGCCCGACGCGCGCCCGCGCGGCCTGTTGCGTCTCGATGGCACGTTGTTGGTTCCCGCAACCGCCGGGCAGGGCAGCCTCGGCATCGACGAGCACGGCGGCCTCCTGCTCGCCGAGCGACCGGCCGGCGACTGGCCGGAGATGCGCGAAGCGCTCGGCGCCGGCGTCGTGCTGCTGCACGAGGGCAAGGTCGTGGATCACGGCGAGCGCCAGCGCTCGATCCGCCATCCGCGATCGGCCGTCGGCACGACTGCCGATGGACGCATCCTGCTGGTCACGATCGATGGTCGCACCGACAAGGCCAGGGGCACGAGCTACGAAGAGACTGCCAAGTTGCTCGCCGCACTGGGGTGCACCGAGGCGATCAACCTCGATGGCGGCGGCAGTTCGACGTTGTGGGTCGCGACGCTCGGCGTCTGCAACTACCCGTGCGACAACTTGCGGTTCGACCATCAGGGCGAGCGCGCGGTTGCCAACGCGTTGCTGGTCTACGCGCCTGCTGTGATCCTGGTCGACGACGACGACGCCGAGTTGCGCGGTCAGGGCTTCGTCCAGGTTCGCGACGGCACCGGCATTCACGGCCCCGACTGCACGCTGTGGCAGGGCGACGGCGACGGCGAAGTGGTCTTTGCCGCCGAGCTGCCCTTTGCCGGGAAGTGGCGCGCACTGTTGTGGACGCCCAAGGTGAAGGGGGCTGAGGGCGCGCTACGGGCCGAGATCGCAGTCGGGACGCAACAACCAAAGCTCGACGGCCAGACGCTCCGCGGCAAGCCCGGCGAATGGGTCGAGATCGGTCGCTTCGAATTGGCCCAGAAAGGCCGCGTCGCGGCGCACCTCACGCCTGCGCGCGGGGCGCCGTTCGTCGCCGACGCGGTCAAGTTCGCGCAACAGCCATGACGGGGCACGGCAGGGCCGCAGCGGTCTACCCTGCGCCCCGAGCCCTCGTCGCCAACCGACGCCCAGTCGCGGCGTTCCGAAATCGCGCCCGCCGATCGACCGCGCGCGGCACCAGGTGCAACTTGCAAAGGCGGCGACTGGCCTCCGCCCGCAGGGCGCGCATCGTGGCTCGCACATTTTTTTGCTTCGCTGAGGCATCGGCGCACCGCGCGGACATCTCTGCTGCGCCATGACCCCGCCACGCCCCTCCGACTCCGCCCTGCTCGCCGAGAGCGCGTGGCTGCATCGCCTCGCGCGGCGGCTGTTGTCGCGGGACGAGGCCGACGACCTAGCCCAGGAAGCGCTGCTCGCCGCGTGGCAGCAACCGCCACAAACGCGCGTGCCGCTGCGCGCCTGGCTCGTGGGCATCGTGCGCAACCTCGCTCACGCCCACCGACGCAGCGAGCTTCGCCGCCAGAGCCACGAGGCAAACGTCCGGCCGCGACCGCCGCAGGACGACAGCGCACACATGCTCCTTCGGCTCGAGTTGCAGCAGCAGCTGCTCGCCGCCGTTCGTCAACTGGACGAGCCGTACCGCACGACGGTGTCCTTGCGGTTCCTCGATCAGCTGTCGGTCGAGGAGATCGCATCGCGCATGCAGGCCCCGTCAAAGACCGTGCGCACGCGCATCGACCGCGCCCTGGTTCGCCTTCGGCAGCGCCTCGATCGCGACTTCGGCAACCGCGGGGCGTGGATCGCCGCGACCGTCCAACTGGTTCACGCCTCGCCGCCGACCCCGACGGCAGCCATCCCCGCCACCACCCCGTTGCTGACAACGGCAATCGCCCCCCTGTTCGTCATGGGAACACTCGCCAAGTGGTCCGTGCCCGCTGCCGCGCTCGCGGTCTTGGGCTTCTTCGCCGTTCGCTCGATGGCGGGGCCGAGCCCCGATCTCGAGGCCAACGACAACGCCCGCAGCCCCGCACAACTCGCCGCCAGCGCCAACCTGCCCGCACCGCTGCGAGTCGATGCCGGCAGCCAAGACCAGACCACGCGCGCGCTGGTCGCCAACGCCCTCGAGGACGGCAGCAACTCGACCGCGCCGAAAGAGCCTGCGACCCTGCGAGGTTTCGTCCGCGACGCATTGCAGCGACCCATCTTTGGGATCGAGGTCCGCTACGCCCCCGATGACACCAAGCCGGCCACTGAGTTTGCCCCTCCCAACCCGGGCGCTGCCGGCCCCGAGGAACCAGAGCGGGCGGTTGCGATCACCGACGCGGTCGGCGCCTTCGCGCTGCCACTCGCCAATGGCACCTATCGCCTCGTCGCGCGCGGGCTTGGTCTCGAGACCCTGCGCGCGCCGACGGTTCGTGGCGTCCAGCCCCCCGAACCGCTCATCGTCTACGTCGGGGCGGCCTGCGACTTCGCCGGGCGTGTCACCGATGCGAGCGGGGCGCCGATCCAAGAGGCCGAACTGCAAGTGCAACTGGATCCGGAGTTGGCACTGCAGCTCACGAGCAGCTCCCTGTCTGGGGCGATTCCCGTCGCCCGCGTGACCACCGACGCCGAGGGTCGCTTCACGTTTCCGGCCCTTGGCCATTCGCAGGGCCACCGCGTGTTCGTCGCCGCAGCGGGTTTCCATTCGGAACGGCGACCGCTGCCCGACGGCAGCGATCGCGACCTGACTTTTACGCTGGTGCGCCGCGGCGCCGAGGCAGGGGTTTACGAAGGCCGCGTCGAGTACGCCGACGGCACGCCCGCCGCGGGGGCGTTCGTGTCTTCGGGTGATGCCGCGGTGCGCTGCGACGAGCACGGTCGATTCGCTCTGACGCCTGAGCCTGAATCCAAACCAACGCACGTGCGCGCCGCAGTGCAGGGTTACTTGCCCGCGCAGCTCGAACTCGAGAACGCCCCGCCCTCGACGCTGCGGGACCTCGTGCTCGTACTCGGCAGCAAGGGGCTGGAGATCACGGGTGTCGTGCGCAACGCAGAGGGCACGCCGATCGCGGACGCCCGGGTGTGGACCCAAGACGGCGATCGGTTTGGCTCGGTCGTGCATCGCGTTGGCGCAGTGAGCATGCAGTTGCCGTTTGACGTCGAAGGCATGATCGACGGCACCGACGACGGCCAGAAGGACGGCCGCGAGTGCCGCACCGGCACGGACGGCTCCTTCGCCTTGCGCAGTCTGGGCAATCGCAGCTATCGCGTGTTTGCACTGCGGCGAGGGACCCTTGAACTCGCGGGACCCATCGCGGTCGCGGCGGGCAGTCGCGACGTGCAGATCACGTTGCCGGGTCTCGAGCCAGCCGCCCGCATCGCCGGTCACGTGACGACGTTGGACGGCCGCCCGCTTGCCCACGCTCAGGTTCGCCTCGAACGAACGCTGGCCATGGCCGGGGGCTCGCCGCTGGTGGTGAGGGACGACGCGCCGACTGCGGTCAAGACCGATGACGACGGGGCGTTCGCATTCGACTCCGTCTGCACCGACGGCACGCGTCTGGTCGCCGAGCTGTCCGAAGGCGGCGGCAGCACCTCGCTCGACCTCGCGAGCGCAACGGACAAGGAGCAGATTGTGTTGGCGGTATCCCAGCGCTGCTTCTTGCGCGTCGAGCTGCGGGATCCGACCTCGGCCGAGACGATCTTCGTGCACGACGCCAAAGGCACCGCGCTGCAACTCGAGTTCGAGATCGGCGGCGTGCGACTGCAAGCACCCGGGCTCCCGATCGCAGACGGCAAGAGCGAGCGCATCGCCACCGACGAACGCGCGGCAACGCTGGTGCTCTGGAAAGGCCGCCAAGAAGTCGGGCGCGTCCCGCTGCGCCTGCGTGCCGGCGAAGTGGAGACCGTTCGCTGGTGACTTGCTGTTGGTGATTGGGCGCGGATCCCTGGCAGCGGAGCGCAGGAGGTGGGATCGCTGTCGCTGAGTGGCGTGCCGAACTCGCATTGGCGCTGCGAGCCGCCGCATGCGATCGTGTGGGCCTCGCCGTCCGCAGCCCCACCACTCCGCCTGTGCTCCATCGCTTCGAGATTGCTCTCGCCGACGTCGACCGTGGCGTCTACCTGGACCTGGATCTGCGCGTCGCGCGCCACCCGTCCGAGGACACGCCGTACCTGTTGACCCGCGTCCTGGCGTTCGCGCTCGAACACCGCGACGGGCTCGCATTCGGCAAGAGTGTCAGCGACGGCGACGAGCCGGCTCTGTTCGTGCGCCTTGGCGACGGTCGCTACGTCGAGTGGATCGAGGTCGGGTCGCCAGCTCCCGATCGGCTGCACCGAGCGTCCAAGGCGTGCGAGCGCGTCGTCGTCTGGTGCCACCGCCGTCCCGACATGCTGCAACAGCGCTGCGCCAAAGAGAAGGTGCACAAGGCCGAGGCGATCACGGTGATGAAGGTGCCGACCGCACTGCTCGACGCACTGGAGAAGAAGCTCGACCGCAACAACCGCTGGGACCTGTCGCGCCTCGAAGGCCGCGTGACGATCGTGATCGGCGGCGAAGTGATCGAAGCTGCGATCGAGTCGATGCCGCTGTCGCCAGCGCCAACTTGACGCCACGCTACGCCTATTGCTCCCGCCCTCCGCGCGGCACGCCGCCGCGCTTCGTCCACCAGCCCGTCCGCCAAGAGACCCACGTGACCGCACTCTCTGATTTCTTGCAGCATCTGGCCAAGAGCTGCGAGAACGACTCGTTCGTGCGCCTCGCTCTGTCCACCGCGACCGACGAGACCGCCGCCGTTCAACGCATCCACGCTCGACTCGTCGAACTCCAAGGTGCTCTACACTTGTCGTTCACCTTGCGCGAAGAGCGCCGCGATACGACGCAGAACCTCTCCGTCCGCGAGGGCCTGGCGTTCATCAACAAGCAACTGCGCGGTCCATTCCGCTCGGCGATGCTGGCGACGACCGCGGCCGACTGGCAGTTGCAGTCCGCAGCCGCGGCCGACGCGAAGCTGATCCGCCATCGCGCCAGCGAGACGCGGGCGCCACGACGAACGCACGACACCGAGAAGCCGACGTTCCTCGGCGAGGCGGCGCAGCCGTTCTTGAAAGCCCTCTCGATCGTCGATGACCACGGCCGCCCGCGGCCGAAGCTCGCCGACAAGCACGCCCAGATCGACCGCTTCACCGAGATCCTGTTCCACCTCGCGCAAGACTGCGGCTTTGGCGATACGCCCAGCGACTCGAAGCCGCTGCGCTTCGTCGACGTCGGCTGCGGCAAGGGTCACCTGACGTTTGCTGCCTGGCACCTCGGCAAGAACGTGCTGCAGCGAGAGGTCCTGGTCATCGGCGTCGAAGAGCGCGGCGAACTGGTCGCCGCCGCGAACGCGTTGGCCAAGCCGCTGTGCGCGGATTCGCTGCAATTCGTGCGCGGCGACATCCAGCACGTGGAGTTGCCGGCGATGGACGGACTGATCGCGCTGCACGCGTGCAACACCGCAACGGACCACGCGATCCGCCGCGGCATCGCGGCGCGCAGCAAGCTGATCGTGGTGGCCCCGTGCTGCCACCAAGAAGTGCGACCCCAGCTCGCCGCACCGGAGCCGCTGTCGACCGCACTGCGCCACGGCATCCTCGCCGAACGCATGGCAGAGTGGGCGACGGATGCGCTGCGGACGATGGTGCTCGAATGGGCCGGCTACAAGACCAAGGCGATCGAGTTCGTCAGCACCGAACACACGGGCAAGAACCTGATGCTCGCCGGTGTGCGCATCGACGCCGGGATCGCGCCCGAGGAGCAAATGGCGTTGCGGGCCAAGATCGATGCCTTCCGCGCCTTCTTCGGCATCGGCACCCACGCGCTCGACGCCGTGCTCGATCCGGCGCGCACCTGAGTCGCTGACTCAGCCGGTGACGTCGACGACGCTGCCCTTGCCGGGCTCCTGCACGGGCGGCGGCGGCGCGATGTCGGCCGCGGCAATCAGCTTCAGCGCGGCGCGACCTTCGAGCTTCTGCTGCTGCAACATCTTGCCGAGCACGGCAAGGCCGAGACCGCTGTTGGCGTCGACGGTGTCCGCGCCAGGGCACGAGGAGCAACTCATGGGCAGACCATCGGCAGCCACGATGGGCGAACCGTTGACCGGTCGCGCACTGCCCGTGCCATCGGCCGACTGCCGCGTGCTGGCGCTGGTGCTCTCTGCCGCCCCATCTACCCTCTGCGTTCCATGCAGATCCCCGAGCACTGGGCCGAGGCGCGCACCGAAGGCAAGGTGAAGGGCAAGCGCCGCGTCGTGCGTCGCTTCGGTTGGTCGGACACGAGCGCCGCCGAGGCAGAGGAGATGGCCGAGCGCCGCGCCGCCGCAGCACTGAGCGAGCTGCAGCAGGGCCGCATCGTGAACGCGCGCGAACCGAAGATCGCCTACGGCGGTGACGGCCTGCCGATCCGTGAGCAGGTCCTCGCTCGCGACGGCGACCTCGTCATCACGCGCAACTCCTACGGTGCCCACTGTCTCAACGAACCCGACGTGATGTTCGTCGATGTGGACGTCGAGGCCGTGCTGGCGCCGTGGCTAGAGCGCGCGTTGTCCAACACCGCGAGTGTGGGCGCGATCTTCTGCGTACTACTGGCGATCTGGCTGTTCTCGCACCAAGGCCCGGTCGGTTGCGTTCTGCTCCTAGCCGCAGTTCTGCTGCCGCTATTGGTCGTATCGATACGGCAGAAGCTGCGCGACCGACCGGGCGTTTTCGCGGCCAACAAGCAACAAGCGCGCGAACGCATCGACGAAGTCGCCAGCACGACCCAGAATGGTCGCTTCGCGGTCTACGAGACGCCGAGAGGTTGGCGCGTGCTGGCGCTGCACCGGACCTTCGACCCACGGAGTCGCGAGGCGCGCGACCTGATGACCGCGTTCGGCACCGACCCGACCTACGCGCAGATGTGCGAAGTGCAGGCCTGCTTTCGAGCGCGCACGAGCGGCAAGCCTTGGCGCATGGGCATCGCGACCAATATGCGGCCGCGACCAGGACTGTGGCCGATCCGCCCCGAACGCATGCCTGTGCGCGAGGCCTGGGTCACCGACTACGAGGCCCGCGCCGCCGGCTTTGCTGCCTGTCGGTTCGTCGCCGAGCTCGGCACCGGCCGATGCGATCCGCGATGCCAGCGCGTGCAGCGGGTGCACGACGAACTGGCGAAGGCGCGGTCGCAGCTGCCGCTGGCGTGAGGCTACAGCGACGAGCGCTGCGGCGCGGCAATGGGACACCAGGCGTGTTGGGTCTTCGGCCCCGAGGGCCAACGTGTGAGCCGCCCCGCTAGTGGGGTGCCTGCAGCAGACGCGTGGCGCCGGCCAGCACCGCGGTCTCGGTGCGCAAGGTCAACGGCCCGAGGCTGCGCGGCAAGAAGCCGTGCTCGACCAACAACGCGAGCTCGCGGTCGGTGAGGCCGCCTTCAGGGCCAACGACCAGCAGTGCGCGCGACGTCTGCGCGGGACCGAGCTCGATCTCCGCAGGCGTGGCCACGTAGCGCTCCGCGACGCCTGGCTGGGCACACAGATCGGCGAGCGTCACCGTCTGTGCCACTGTCGGCAACAGCGCGCGGTCGCACTGCGCGCAGGCTTCGATCAGCACGCGCTGCCAGTGCGCCCGGTCCTCGTGGCGACGGTTGGTGCGCTCCGTCAGCAGCGGCACGAACGTGCTGACGCCGGCCTCGGTGCCGTGCTCGAACAGCCAGTCAGCGCGCGCGCTGCGTGGCAGGGCACAGGCGATGTCGAGCTGCAGCCGCGGCGATCGGCCGAGTGGCACAACCAGCGCCTCGCCCACCTCGACGCGCACTTCGCGGCTGCCGACTTCGAGCACGGTGGCGGCGGTCTCGTGGCCCTTGCCGTCGAACAGCACCACCGCGTCGCCGGGGCTGGTGCGCACGATGCGCCCGAGATGGTGCCCGAGCTTCTGGCTCAACGTCGCGGGACCGCGAGGCGGGATCAAGTCGGTGAAGAAGCGGCGCGCCATCAGCAGCTGGCAGGGAACGGCCCTCGCGAGCGGATGTCCAGCCATTCTCCGCGCGGCGGGCGGCGAATCGCGGCGTAGTCGCCTTCGATCGCGGCCAGCGTTGACCGCACTACTGAGAACGGGTGACCCAGAATCGGCGGTTCGCTACGGTGCGAGCATGGACCCCGCCTGCGTCGCGATCGTGCAACAGGCCATCGCGGTGGTGCGGCCGCAGTTCCGGCTCGACTTCGACCACGGCATCCACGGCGTCGCGCACTGGAGTCGCGTTTGGATCCACGGTCGTGCGCTCGCGCGTTCGCTCGACGTCGATCCGCGCATCGTCGCATGGTTTGCCTTCTTGCACGACAGCCAGCGCCACGATGACGGCATCGATCGAGGCCACGGCAGCCGCGCCGCGGACTTTGCCGTTCGCCTGCGGCGGCAGGGCGCAATCGCCGAGCTCGACGCCAGTGCGTTCGAGCAACTGTGCGAGGCGATGCGGCTCCACAGCGACGGCCACACCGAGCACGAGCCGGCGATCCGCGCCTGCTGGGATGCCGATCGGCTGGATCTCGGTCGCGTGGGCATTGTGCCGCACCCCCATTACCTCTGCACCGACCTGGGCCGCGACCCGGCGACGATCGCGCAGGCGCTGCGATGGACCAATGCCGCGCGGCGGCGGCGGCGTCCCCACTAGCAGCCCGGGGCAGGACGACTCGCGCTTCCACGGGCGGTTAACACAATCAGCGCCGCGGACGTCTTTCCGCCATGCTCGCCGCTGCGCTCGCTTGGTTCGTTCTCGCCACCCCACAACAGCCACGCTTCGTGCTCGCACCGGGGTCGCCGGTCGTGGTCAACCTGGAGGTGGGACGGCCTGAGCTCTTGGACTTCGATCGCGACTCCGACCTCGATGTCGTGTTGGCCGGCGGTGGCGACGACCACAACGGGCACGCAGGCTTCGTCCTCGTCCTGTGCAACGATGGCACGGGGCGCCTCGCAGCAGAGGCGATCCGCCATCCCATTCCGGCATCGGCGCGCAAGCTCGCCGTTGGCGATCTCGACGGCGACGGCTACCACGACATCGTCGTTGCCGATCACGATAGCTATGACGTGATCGCCTTGCACAACGACGGCGGCAAGGGCCTCGTGCCGTTCGCGGGTTCGCCGTTCCAGAGCCTGCGCGGCAGTCGTCCGCACACGCACGACGTGGTCCTGGCGGATCTCGACGGCGACACGCGGCTCGACGCGCTCACGAGCAACGTCGCCGACTGTGCCATCGCGGTACTCCGCGGCGACGGCAAGGGCGGTTTCACCGAGGCCGCAGGCTCGCCCTTCGTGACGCCATGGCGGCATCCGTACGACGCGTTGGCGCTCGGCGACTTCGACCGCGACGGCCACACCGACGTCGCGTCGCCGATGCTCCGCGATGCTTGCATCGGCTGGCTACCGGGCGATGGCAAAGGCGCCCTGCGGCTTCACCCGAGCCGCTCGGTGCGCGTAGCGGAACGGCCCGGTTACTTGGTCGCGGGCGATCTCGATCGCGACTCGGACCTCGACCTCGTCGCGTCCCATGACGACAGCGGCGTGATCGACATCTTGACCAACGATGGCAAGGGCGGGTTCGCCGTCCGCTCGTTCGACGTCGGGTCGGCGCGCTGGGGCCTCGCGCTCGGCGACCTCGACGGCGACGGCGACCTCGACCTCGCTGCCGGTGCGCAAGCGGGCAACGTCGTGGTGTTGCTGCGCGGCGATGGCAAGGGCGGGTTTGCCGAACTGCAGCGACTGGAGGCAGGCAAGGCCGCCAGCTATGTCGTCATCGGCGATCTCGATGGCGACTTGCGCCTCGATGTCGTCGTCACCTGCTGCGACCGAGGCGAGACGTGGGTCTACGTGCAGCCGCAGACGACCATCGCCCACCCACGCACTTCGCCCCGTCACTGAACCACTCGGCGCGGGCTCCGTTGCGGCATGGTCCCCTACTCTTCTACAGCTACGGATGTCGTTCGATGGCGTGTTCCCCCGTCCTGCGGCTCGCCCTGTGCGCAGCCGTCTGCACCGCCGCCTGCAGCACGAAAGAACCCGCGGCGACACCGCCTACGGTTGCCGTCGCGACCGATCCAAGACTCACGATTGACCAAGCCCTGACGTGGCTCGCAGCGCATCAGGACGAAGACGGCCGCTTCGACGTCGATGGCTTCATGAAGCACGACCCAGATGGCGCAAGATGCGATGGCGCTGGCAATGGCGTCCACGACGTCGGCGCGACCGGCCTCGCGATGCTGGCGATGCTGAGCAGCGGCAGCACACTGCGAGCCGGGCCGTTCAAGATGCCGCTGACCAGAGCGATGCAGTGGCTGCGCCAGCAACAGCAGGAGAACGGGCGCTTTGGCACCGCAACCTCGCACGACTTCGTCTACGGCCACGCGATCGCGACGTTCGCGATGTGCAAAGCCTACGGCTTGTCCAAGTACGAACGGCTGAAGCCGGTTGCCCAGAAGGCCCTGGGCTATCTAGAAGCGCACCGCAACCCACTCTCCGTGTGGCGCTACCAACCGCGCGACAACGACAACGACACTTCCGTGACGACCTGGGCACTGTTCGCATTGACCTCAGGCAAACAATTCGGTCTCGACGTCAATGCCGACGCGCTGAAGTTCGTGAGCGCCTGGTACGACCAGGTCACAGACGAGACCGGCAAGGCTGGCTACACCAAGTCCGGCGAGATGAGCTCTCGCCACGTTGGCGACCACGCCGAACGCTTCCCGCCGGAGCGCGGCGAGGCGATGACCGCCGCCGCACTCGCGGGACGGTTCGTTCTGGGCCAGACGCCGAAGACTTCTCCGGTGATGCAATTGGCGGCCGCCCGCCTCGCCGAGAAGCCGCCGCAATGGAAGGCCGACCGCATCGACGCCTACTACTGGTACATGGGCACGATGGCGATGTGGCAGATGGGCGGCGAGTCGTGGGCCAAGTGGCAGAAAGGCCTTGCCGAGATCGGCAACGCCCAGCGGCGGGACGGCAGCTTTGCCGGGTCGTGGGATCCGGTCGGGGTCTGGGACGAAGACGGCGGGCGCATCTACGCCACCGCGCTCCACGCCATGACCCTGCAGCTCGCGCACCGCTACACCAAGCTCACGCGCTGACGCGGCCAGGCGACGCCGTCACTGCAGCACGAAGCCGGTGCCCGCCACGTAGCGCAACAACTGCAGTTCCTTGCCGGTGGCACCCTCGACCACGCGGCACTCGTCGAGCACCCCGTCGCGATCGACATCGATCCAACGAGATTCCAGCGGGCCGCGGTACTCGATCACCGACTCGAAGCGCAGGTCGTCGTCGTCGTCGGTGGCCACAATTCGATCGTCGCCACTGCAGAACTGCGTGCTCTTCTCGTAGTGCCCGTTGCGATCGCGGTCGATGCAGTCGGCGATCACGACACCGTCCGCAGCCCGGATCTGACGCACACCAAAGTCGATGGCCTCGTAACGCAGCAGCGGGCTCTGCTGCCGTTCGCGAGCTCCGACCTCGCCGCGCCACAGCGACAAGAACAAGAATGCCAACGCGCTGGCCATGACGGTCAGCCACGGGCCGCGTCGGCCGGCCGGCGGTCGCACCCGCGGCGCCGTCTCCGGATCGGCGGCCGCCAGCGCCTGTGCCGTCAGTTCGGCTTCGTCGACGACGGCATTGGCGAGAATCTCGCGCGCGCGCGGCAAACTCGAGGTCGGCACCAAGACACGGATGCTGCCGAGATTCATGATCGCACGGCTGACCGCGATCTCGTCGGCAAGCGTGTCGCCATCGACGTGCGCCGGAATGCCCTCGGCCTGCAACATGGCGACGAAGATCTTGGCCTGCGCCGGCGATGCTGCAGTGCGGACGACAGAGGCGATCGGTTGGTTGTTTGGCATGGTCAGCTCGCCGCCAGCGAATCGCTCGATCGGCGGTATGCAGGAGTCTAGGGACAACGCTGTCGGCGAGGTACCCTCCGCCTCGCCGACCACCGGTCGCCGCTACGGTCGACGCCGCGAGCGCAGCCGCGACGTCCAGGCTTCCGGCGCTGACGCGCTGCCCATGGAGTGCGAGGAACCGATCGTCGAGCTCCGAAGCGATGGTATGTTCGGGCGGCGCGACCTGCCGAGACAAGCACACGCCCTCCCCGCTGACGAAGACGTTCACGATGCCAACAGAAGGAACCCACTCCCCCGTCGACAAGTTCACCTTCGGTCTCTGGACCGTCGGCTGGCAAGCGCGCGACCCCTTTGGTGACGCGACCCGCGCCGCCATCGATCCGGTCGAGATCGTCACCCGACTTGCCGAACTCGGCGCCTACGGCGTCACCTTCCACGACGACGACCTGATCCCGTTCGGCAGCGACGACACGACGCGTCGACGACACATCGATCGCTTCAAGACGGCGCTTGCACAGACCGGCATGAAGGTGCCGATGGCAACCACCAACTTGTTCACGCACCCGGTGTTCAAAGACGGGGCGTTCACCAGCAACGACCGTGCGGTGCGGCGCTTCGCCCTGCGCAAGGTGATGCGCAACCTCGACCTCGCCGCCGAACTCGGAGCGGAGACCTACGTGTTTTGGGGCGGGCGCGAAGGCTCCGAGTACGACGGCGCCAAGGACGTGCGCACCGCACTGGATCGCTTCCGCGAAGCACTCAACACGCTGACCACCTACTGCAAGGACCGCAGATACGCGATCCGCTTCGCGCTCGAGCCCAAGCCAAACGAACCGCGCGGCGACATCCTGCTACCGACGATCGGGCACGCGCTCGCGTTCCTCGGCACGCTGCAGCACAGCGAGATGGTCGGACTCAACCCGGAGGTCGGACACGAGCAGATGGCAGGCCTCAACTTCGTGCACGGCATCGCGCAGGCCCTGTGGCACGGCAAGCTGTTCCACATCGACCTCAACGGCCAGCGCGGCATCAAGTACGACCAGGATCTCGTGTTCGGACACGGCGATCTGACCTCCGCCTTCTTTCTGGTCGATCTGCTCGAGTCCTCGGGCTACGCCGGTCCGCGCCACTTCGACTACAAGCCATCGCGCACCGAAGACCTCGCCGGCGTCTGGATCTCGGCGGCGGCCAACATGCGCATGTATCGCTTGCTGCGCGAACGCGCCGCCAGGTTTCGCGCCGACCCCGAGGTCAAGGCCGCGATGCACGAGGCGCGCATCGGCGAACTGTCGCAGCCGACTCTTGGCGCCAAGGAGTCGATCGCGGACCTGCTTCAGGATCGCAGCGCGTTCGAGACCTTTGACGCCAATGCCGTGGGCACGCGTGGCTGCGGCTACGTCAGGCTCAACCAGTTGGCGCTCGAACACCTGCTCGGCGCACGCTGATTTGCGGATTGCCGGCTCGGCGCACGCGGATTGCCGGCTCGGCGCACGCGGATCCCCGGCTCGGCGCACGCGGATCCCCGACTCGGCCCGCCGACGCACTACTTGGCCACAGTCATGAGCGCGGCCTTCACCGCCTCCACGCGCGCAGCGTAGGCCGCGCCGCGGGCGGCGAACTCCACCACTTGGACGTAGGCGCTGCCGAGCCCGAGGAAGCCGCCTTGTCGCGACCACATTGCCGCGAGGTACTCGACCCGCTCGCCGCGCACGTTGGCCGTGAACTCGATCCACTGACCCATGACCCCGGCCGAGTCGGCGACCTCGCCCTTCGCGACCTCGACGTAGCCGCGCTGCTCGACAAAGTCATTGCGCCTCGCCGCCACCCAGAACTGGGCGTTCGAACCCATGGTCGGGTCGTCGACATCGCGCACGCGGAGCACGGCTTCGTCGGCCGTGGCTGCCAAGAACTCGCCGCCCGATGCGCGCTGCGCCGCGAACTCGGACGGCAGTTGGATCGGCGCGACACAGCTCGCAAATAGGACCAACCCCAGCAGCGCGGCGCCGCGCGTGAACGTGCCCATCTCAGTTGCCCTCCAGCAGGGATTCAGGACCAGCCTCGTTGATCCAGGCGTAGCGACTGCGCTGCCGCGTGCGTTTCTGCGGTGGCGGCGGCTCGCTCTTGGGCACGAACGTCGCCTGCAGCGTCGCCATCGCGACTTGGTCGGCGAGGAACTTCGCTCGGCCCTCCATGCGCTCGATCTCCTCGGTCAATCGGCGCAACTCGACCTCGACGCGCAGGATGTCGTCGACCTTCTCGGCCTTTTGCAGCACTTCGAGCAGCCGCTCGCGCGCTTTGCGTGCTGTGTCGAGCCGGATGCCGAGGTCTTGGAACTCCTCGGTCACGTCGCTGGCCTCGCGCGACTCGTCGAGCACGCGACCCATCGCGCGCAGTGCGGCGAAGGCCTCGTCGAACCGAGCCGCTGGCACTCGCACCGTGAGAGTCCGACCGCTCTGTTGCGCGAGGTAGCCGCCGAACCCCTTCACCGCTTCGAGGAAGGCGCGACTGCTGTCGTCTGGATGCACGACTTCGATCCGCATCTGCCCACGCTGGATCAGCATGCGCTCTGGCGCGGCGTTCTCGGCCGGTCGCGCGCCACTCTTGGTCCCAGGATTGGTGGCGATGTCACCCTGCACATCCTCCGCGAGCACGGTGAGCAGACCGCTGCCGTCGCTGGTCTCCGCTGCCGGTGACAAGTAGCCGCTGCCCGCCTGACACCCAGCCAGAACGAACAGGGCAAGGACCAAGAACCGAACGACGACAGACTGCGGCATGGGCACGATCTCCATCGCCGGTGCACCGGCGAGTGGAGGACTCTACCTGGGGAGCAAGCGGAGAGAATAGTCGCCAGCGCCGGCGGGTCCTGTTCTCGCGCGCGGTCCTACTTGCCGCTGTCCGGCGACTTCGCGCTCCTCGACCGTGCTCCCTTCGTCGTCCCCGGCTTCGCAGCCGGCGACTGCGCCGACTCGGGAGCGGTCGTCGCCGCCTGCTGCTTTTCTTCGGCGTCGCCTTCGACCGTGCGCGGGCTGATCTCAGCGCCGTGCGAGAGCGCGTCGATCCAGCGCGCAACGCCAACGTCGCCCTCGTTGTTCGCGAGCCACTCGCGCAGGCATGCAATCGCTTGGTCGCGCTCGCCCAGCATCAGATGGGCGAGGCCGATGCCGCGCAGAGCAACGCCATGGCCGTGCTCGTGGGCAAGGCGCAAGTGCGGCAGCGCTTCCTTGGCGCCACCGCGGATGCCGACCAGGTGCATACCGAAGTGCAGGTGCGCGTCATGGTGCTTTGGATCGGCCTTCAGAATCCGTTCGAAGTACGACCGCGCCCGCTTGGTCGAACCAACCACTTCGAGGTTGTGGCCTACGGCCTCCAACTGGCCGGCGAGCACCAGGATGGGCAAATCCTCACCCTGCGCGGCTTCGCCAATCGCGATGGCGAGGACCTCCGAGAGCGCCTCGACCTCGCCAACGGCAATCGCCTTCTCGGCGTCGTCACCAAAGGAAGTCGGATAACTGCGCGCATGCGCGAACAAGTCGTCGACCACTGCTTCTAGCAAGGCGCCATCGATCCGGAACGCGTGCTCGTCGCCGTTGCCGGCGAGTTTGACCACGGCGGCGAGGTCGTGGCCCCGGTAGGGAACGTAGGCGTGAGGGTTGGCGCGCGGTGCCGCCTTCGCCTTCGGCGCGAGTGCTGGCTCCGACTCCTGGGAGCAGGCGATTCCGGCACTGGCGACAACGACGAAGAGGGGCACGAGCAAGCGGGGCATGGTGCATCCTCCATACCGCATCCCCGCAAGAGACGCCCGCACCAGACGCAGCGCATGGCACGGGTCGGCGGAGCGGCACTGGGTCGCGCGGTTCTAGCTTGGCGGCCTCGGACCACCCGACTTCCCCGCGGCCGACCAACCATCGCCAGGCCAGCGCCCGCCGATCGCGCATCTCTCCGATGCCGGGGCAGGAGACCGACGTCGACATCGGCTACAACATCGCGCCCTCCCTCCCCGCCCCGCGCGCATGCAACCCAGTGCCCACAGCGGCCTAGCCGTCGCCGCCACGCCCGCCCAACTCGCCGTCGTCGACGCCGCACTCGCGCGACTTCGCGATCTTCCGGGCGCGCTGCTGCCCATCTTCCACGCGATCCAGGACGAACTCGGCTTCGTGCCAACCGACAGCCTGCCGCGGATCGCCGAGGCGCTCAACCTGTCGCGCGCCGAGGTCCATGGTGTGCTGACCTTCTACCACGACTTCCGCACCAGCCCGCCCGCACCCACGGTCGTCAAACTCTGCCGCGCCGAAGCGTGTCAGGCGGTCGGTTGCCGGTCTCTGGAAGCGCACCTGCACCAAGCCCACGGCGCTGCCATGGGCAGCACCACGCACTGCGGCGCGTTGACGCTCGAGCCGGTGTACTGCCTGGGCAACTGTGCCCTCGGCCCGTCGGCGCTGGTCGACGGCAAACTGGTCGCGCGCCTGACGACCCAGCGACTCGACGCCATCGTCGCCGCCGCCAAGCAGAAGGCCGCGGCGCCTGGAGGCCGCTCATGACGGTCACGGTCTACGTCCCGCGCGATAGCGCCGCCTTGTCGGTTGGCGCCGACCTGGTCGCAGAGGCAATCGCAGCGCACGCGGCCGCAACGAAGCAGAGCGTGCGCATCGTTCGCAACGGTTCGCGCGGCATGCTGTGGCTCGAACCGTTGGTCGAGGTCGAGACCGCCACCGGCCGCATTGCCTACGGGCCGGTGCAAGCAGAGGACGTGAAGGCACTGTTCGACAGCGGCTTCCTCCACGGCCAACCGCACGCCTTGTGCCATGGCAAGACCGAGTCGATCCCGTACTTCCAGAAGCAGACGCGCCTCGTGTTCGCCCGCATCGGTGTGATCGATCCGCTCGACACCGCGGCCTACCAAGCGCACGGCGGCTTGATCGGCCTGCAGAAGGCACTCGCGCTTGCACCCATGGCGATCGTCGACGAAGTGATTGCGTCGGGCTTGCGCGGCCGCGGCGGTGCGGGCTTTCCCGCTGGCATCAAGTGGAAGACGACACTCGGTGTCAACGACAGCCAGAAGTACATCGCCTGCAACGCCGACGAAGGCGACTCGGGAACCTTCAGCGATCGCATGGGAATCGAAGGGGATCCCTACGCGCTGCTCGAGGGCATGGCCATCGCCGGAATCGCCGTCGGCGCTACGCAAGGCTACATCTATCTGCGGTCCGAGTACCCCGATGCGAAGGCCGTGCTGCTCGAAGCCATCGCCCGCGCGCGCGCGAGCGGCTGGCTCGGCAGCAACGTACTTGGCAGCGGCAAGAGCTTTGACGTCCACGTCCGCATCGGCGCCGGGGCCTACATCTGCGGCGAAGAGACCGCGATGCTCGAGAGTCTCGAAGGCAAGCGCGGTGTCGTGCGCAGCAAGCCGCCGCTACCGGCGATCTCCGGTCTCTGGGGCAAGCCCACCGTCGTCAACAACGTGATGACGCTGATGAGCGTGCCGTGGATCCTCGCGCACGGCGGCGCCGCCTACGCCGCGCACGGCATCGGTCGGAGCAAGGGCACGTTGCCGTTCCAACTCGCCGGCAACATCCAACGCGGCGGCCTCGTCGAGGTGCCCTTCGGCTGCACGCTGAATCAGTTGATCCACGACTTCGGCGGCGGCACCGCGTCGGGGCGCAAGGTCCGCGCCGTCCAAGTCGGCGGCCCGCTGGGCGCGTATCTGCCGGCAAGCAAGTTGGATCTGCCGCTCGACTACGAGACGTTCGCGCAAGCGGGCGGCATGGTCGGTCACGGCGGCATCGTCGTGTTCGACGACACGGTCGACATGGCGGAGCAGGCGCGCTACGCGATGGAGTTCTGCAAGATCGAGTCGTGTGGCAAGTGCACGCCGTGTCGCATCGGCAGCACGCGCGGCGTCGAGGTCGTGGACCGGATTCGCAGCGGCGACCGCCGCGAAGAGAGCACGGCGCTGCTGCGCGATCTGTGCTCGACGATGACGCACGCGTCGTTGTGCGCGATGGGCGGACTGACACCGATGCCGGTGTTGTCCGCGCTGGATCACTTCCCCGAGGACTTCAGGAAGGGCTGAGCGATGTATTCCAACAAGGTACTAGACCACGGCACCAAGGCCCAAGAATCGGCGACCCAGGTCACACTCCAGATCGACGGCAGCAACGTCACCGTGCCTGCGGGCACGTCGTTGATGCGCGCCGCCGTCGACAAGGGCGTGAAGATCCCCAAGCTCTGCGCCACCGACTCGCTCGACGCCTTTGGCAGCTGCCGCTTGTGCATCGTCGAGGTCGAGGGCCGCCGCGGCTTCCCGGCCTCGTGCACGACGCCGTGCGAGAATGGCATGAAGGTCAAGACGCAGAGCAAGAAGCTCGCCGAACTGCGTCGCGGCGTGATGGAGCTCTACATCAGCGACCACCCGCTCGATTGCCTCACCTGCCCCGCCAACGGCAACTGCGAGCTGCAGGACATGGCGGGCGTCACTGGTCTGCGCGAAGTCCGCTACGGCTACGACGGCGAGAACCACTTGACGGGCGAGAAGGACACTTCGAACCCGTACTTCACCTTCGACGCCACCAAGTGCATCGTCTGCTCGCGCTGCGTGCGCGCTTGCGAGGAGATCCAGGGCACCTTTGCGCTGACCGTGCAAGGCCGCGGCTTCGACAGCAAGATCGCACCGGGCCCGACCGACTTCATGTCGTCCGAGTGCGTTTCGTGCGGCGCCTGCGTGCAGGCCTGCCCCACGGCGACGCTGATGGAGAAGTCGATCTACGACCAGGGCCAGCCGGACCACGCCGTGGTCACGACCTGCGCCTACTGCGGCGTCGGCTGCGCCTTCCGCGCCGAGATGAAGGGCAACGAGGTCGTGCGCATGGTCCCGCACAAGGACGGCAAGGCCAACCACGGCCACAGCTGCGTGAAGGGCCGCTTCGCCTTTGGCTACGCCACCCACAAGGATCGACTCAAGACGCCGATGATCCGCCGGAAGATCACGGACCCATGGCAAGAAGTGTCGTGGGAGGAGGCGTTTGCCTACGCGGCGAGCGAGATCCAACGCATCCAGAAGCAGTACGGCCGCACCTCGGTCGGCGGCATCACCAGTTCGCGCTGCACCAACGAGGAGACGTTCCTCGTGCAGAAGCTCGTGCGCGCCGCGTTCGGCAACAACAACGTCGACACCTGCGCGCGCGTGTGCCACTCGCCGACGGGCTACGGGCTGAAGCAGACGCTGGGCGAGTCAGCGGGCACACAGGACTTCGACAGCGTCGACCACACCGATTGCATCATCGTCATCGGTGCCAACCCGACCGACGGGCACCCGGTGTTTGCGAGCCGCATGAAGCGACGCCTTCGCGGCCGCCCAGGGACCGAGGGCGCGGGCCTGATCGTCATCGACCCGCGGCGCATCGATCTCGTGCGCACGCCGCACGTGGAAGCCGAGTTTCACCTGCAACTGAAGCCGGGCGCCAACGTCGCCGTGCTCAATGCTCTGGCGCACGTCATCGTGACCGAAGGGCTCGCCAAAGAGGACTACATCGCGCAGCGCTGCGACGTCGGCGAGTACGCCAAGTGGAGGACCTTCATCGCGCTGCCGAAGAACTCGCCCGAGGCACTCGAGAACGACACCGGTGTGCCGGCGGCGCAGATTCGCGGCGCGGCCCGCCTGTTCGCCAGCGCCCCCAACGGGGCAATCTACTACGGCCTCGGCGTCACCGAGCACAGCCAGGGCAGCACGACCGTCATGGCGATCGCCAACCTGGCGATGGTCACGGGCAACATCGGCCGCACCGGCGTCGGCGTGAATCCGCTGCGCGGCCAGAACAACGTGCAGGGATCCTGCGACATGGGCTCGTTCCCGCACGAACTGCCGGGCTATCGCCACGTCAGCGACGCGAGCACGCGCGCGTTGTTTCAGGCCGCTTGGGGTCGGCCGATCGACAGCGAACCGGGCCTGCGCATTCCCAACATGTTCGACGCCGCGGTCGACGGCTCGTTCAAAGCGCTCTACGTACAAGGCGAGGATATCGCCCAGTCCGATCCGGACACGCAGCACGTGCAGAAGGCCCTCGAGGCGCTCGAGTGCCTGATCGTGCAAGACATCTTCTTGAACGAGACCGCGAAGTACGCGCACGTACTGCTGCCGGGCAGCTCCTTCTTGGAGAAGGATGGCACCTTCACCAACGCCGAGCGCCGCATCAGCCCGGTCCGCAAGGTCATGCCCCCGCTCGCAGGCCTTGCTGACTGGGAAGTGACCGTCGCCTTCGCCGCGGCGCTCGGCTACCAGATGCCCTACTCCCACCCGAGCGAGATCATGGACGAGATCGCACGGTTGACGCCCACGTTCACGGGCGTGAGCTACGCCAAGCTCGACAAGCTCGGCAGCATCCAATGGCCGTGCAACGCTGGCGCGCCTGATGGCACACCGGTGATGCACGAGAACGAGTTCGTGCGCGGCAAAGGGCGGTTCTTCATCACCGAGTTCCTCGCGACCGAAGAGCGGACCTCGCGCAAGTTCCCACTCATCCTGACGACCGGCCGCATCCTCTCGCAATACAACGTCGGCGCTCAGACTCGCCGCACGGAGAACAAGGTCTGGCACGACCAGGACGTGCTCGAGATCCACCCGCACGACGCGGAGCTACGCGGCATCAAGCACGGCGAACTCGTCGCGCTGCACTCGCGCAAGGGCGACACTGCGCTGCGCGCCGTCGTCACCGAGCGCATGCAACCGGGTGTGGTCTACACGACCTTCCATCATCCCGAATCGGGCGTGAACGTCGTGACCACGGAGAACTCGGATTGGGCGACTAACTGCCCGGAGTACAAGGTGACCGCCGTGCAAGTCACCGCCCACGCGAAGAAGTCGGAGTGGCAGAAGGACTACGAGTCGTTTTCGTCGTCGCAAGAGGGCTTCCTCCCGGGCACCGCGACGCGCGGAGAGACCAACTGATGGACGGCACCAAGCTCGTCCACATGGCAAACCAGATTGCAGCGTTCTTCGCCGCCGAGCCCGATCGCAACGTCGCGATCGAAGGCGTCGCCACGCACCTGAAGAGGTTCTGGGAACCGCGCATGCGGCGCGAGATCCTGGCGATGGTCGATAGCGGCCAGGTGAAGGGCATGCACGAGTTGGTGCTCGCAGCGCTGCAGGGGCACCGGCAGAACCTGCAGCCGGCACCCTGAGCCTCCCCTACTTCTTCGTCGTCTTCGTCACCCCAACCGCGCGATCGGGCATCGCGCGCACCGGATCCACTCCCTGTTCCATCGTCACGAGCCGGAGCAGCGCCAGCGCCTCGCCCGCCGCGCCGAGCATTAGCTCGACGTTGAAGCCAGCGCTGTCCGCGGCCACCGGCCCACCCGGAACGCTCTGCCCGTTCTTCCACTTCTTGCCGTCGCCGTCGGCCACGGCCACATCGACGATGTACGAACCCGCCTTCTTGGCAAACGCTACGTGCGCCGGGTCGTGGGTCACGCGCTGCAAGTCGCAGAAGTAGTCGACCACGCCAGCGACGCCGCAGCAGAAGCTCGGCGGCACATACGGCTTCTTGCCGTCGGCGGTTTGCTTCTCGGCGTTGGCCGCGTAGTCGACGACGAAGGCGGCACCCTTGGTTGCGGCATCGAGGTACTGCGCCTCGCCAGTCACCGCGTGCAGCAACAAGAACAGCCGGCCGGTGCCCGCAGGCCCATGGCACCAACCACCCATGTAGACCGGCGTACCACCCTCGCTCGCGGCCCACTTGAGGCTCGCACCGTCGGCCACTGCGTGCTCGAGCAACCACTCGGCACCGCCCTTGCCGGCGGCCACTAGCTTCTCATCAGAAAGCTCGGCGCCAAGGCGAACGAGCGTGTAGGCAACGCCGGCGGTCCCGTGACTGAAGTTCGGCATGTGCCGGCCCTTCGTCCCCATCTGGAACATCCAGATAGGCAGCTTGCGCGTGGCGTCCGCTTTGGATGCCACCTGGTCGGCCTCGGCCACGAGCCCCCGGCCCGCGGCGTGCGCGGCATCGAGGAAGCGTTGCTCCTTGCTGGCTTGGCCGAGTTCCAGCAAGAACAGCGCGGTGCCGGCACTGCCGAAGATGATGTCGCTCTGGTTGCCCCAAGCGAGTTCATCGCCCTCGGTCCGCGCCGACGCAATCAGCGAATCGCCGACCTCGATCGCCGCCGCGAGCGCGGCGGCGTCGCCGCGCAGCAGATGCCGCACCAAGAAGGCCTGACCGACGCCGGCATCGCCGGTGTAAAGCCCGCTCGTACCCATCGCGCCGCCGCCGCTCCAGGACACCTGGCCGCGGGCGCCGACGTGACGCGCACTCTGCAGTCCCTTCATCGCGCGGTCGGCGAGTTCGCGCGCCACTTTGTCATCGAGCACCGCGGCGACGTTCTCGAGGAAGATCAGAACGCCGGCCGTGCCGCCGTAGACGATCGTGGACGCTGGCGCCTTCGTGCCCTCGGAAGCAGGAAACAGCACCGCCCCCTCCACATCCGCGACAGGCACCGCTTGACGCGCGATCCAGGCGACGGCGCCGCGGATGGTGTCGCGAAGGGGATCGGTGTTGACCTGGGACTGTGCGAACAGCGTTGGCGCTGTCGCGAGCACAAGAAGGACGCAGAGAGTCGGTTGACGCATGAGATAGATGGCGGCGCATGATACGCCGACGCGAACTGACTACGGCAGCCAAGGCGAAGGCCTGCGTGTTTCGGCAATCGTTCCAGGGCATCCTGCGATCCCGCACAGCTCGCGTTACCCTGATCAGCCCGGAGGACCAACGTCCCATGCACACGCTTCCGTTCGTCGATTCGAGCTCGTTCTCCGGCTGGCTAGCTTCTGCCTTCAGCACGATGCTGGCGCTGCTGCCGGCCCTCCCCGCCCAGGACCCGGAGTCCAGCGCGCAAGGCCGCACGCACTTTCTTGGCCGCGAGGTGGCAGCAACCATGCACTTCGCCGGCGCGCCGTGGCTGCTGCGCGAGACCCGCGAAGACGAAGAGAACGGGCGGGCGCTGCATCGCTGGCTCGCCGTGACGCCCGGCCAGAGTGTCTGCGATCTTGGCTGCGGCAACGGCTACCACACGATCCCTCTCGCCCGCGCAACTGGGCCCACCGGCACAGTCCTGGCCGTCGACCTCCAGCCAGAGATGTTGCAGCTGCTGGCGATGCGCGCCCAGAAGGACGACCTCGCCAACATCCGTCGCGTCGAATGCACGATCGACGACCCGAAGCTCGCACCGGAGTCGTGCGACCTCGTGCTGATGGTCGACGTCTACCACGAACTCAGCCACCCCGTGCGGGTGATGGACCACGTGCGGCGTGCGCTCAAGCCCAACGGTCGCTGCGTGCTCGTCGAGTTCCGGCAGGAAGACGGCGCCGTGCCGATCAAGCCCGAGCACACGATGACCAAGGCGCAAGTGGTGCGCGAGATGGCGACGCACGGGTTCTCGCTACACAGCCAGACCGACTCGCTGCCGTGGCAGCATGCAATGGCCTTCGTCGCCGCCGCGCGCACCGGGGACCAGATCGCCGATGCGCGCCTCGAGGCCCGCGAGTTCGTGCGCGCCTTTGTCGCGGCCGCGCGCGGCGATGACGAACGGTTCGTGCTGCCGTTCTTGGCGCCGATCGTCGAAATCCAAAGCGTGCCGCGATGGCCCCACAACGTGCGCATCGAGCTCGCCGCCGGCACCCGTGGTCGAATCGTCGCGGCGCTGTCCACGCCCGCCGACACGCCGATCGGGACCGATGTCGACGAGGTCGTGGTGCGCCGCGACAGCGACGGGCGCTACCTGGTGGAGGCGGTGCAGCCGCACACGCAGTTCGTGCGCGAGCACGGCGCGACAAGGGCCTTCGTCGCCATGCAGACTGCGACCGGTGGCGGCGACGTCGAAGCACAGGCCGCAATGGTGCGCGAACTGGGCTTCGACGGCGTGGCCTGGGACCTGAAGGACCTAGCCGCAATGCGCCGGGCGTGCGAAGTGCGCAACGGCGATCTCCTCTCCGCCAACGCCGTCGTCGACGTCGCGACTCTCGACGGCGACACCAACGCCACAGCGATCGCGCCCGTCCGCGAAGCCATGGCGGCCTTGGTCGGCGGGCCCGGTTGCCTATGGCTAACTCTGGAGCACAAAGGGCTGGCCACCGGCGACAGCAGCGGCGATGCCGCCGCCTCGCGCCTGCTCGCGATCGTGCTCGCCGAGGCCGCAGCGACCGGCGTCGAAGTGGCGATCTACCCCCACCATGGTTCGTGGCTCGCCACCCACGAGCATGCGCTCCGCCTGTGCCAGCGCGACCCGCGCCTCGGCCTATGTTTCAACCTCTGCCACTTCCTGCGGGCGACCGACGCGGTCGACCCCGCGCCCTTGCTGCGAACGCTCGCGCCGCACTTGATGGCCGTGACCGTGAACGGCTGCGATCTTCAGGGCACGGACTGGAGCACCTTGATCCGCCCGCTCGGCGACGGTGACTTCGACCTGCGCTCGCTGCTGACGACCCTCGACGCCATCGAGTTCGACGGTCCGGTCGGCCTGCAAGGCTTCGGCCTCGCCGGACCGGCGCGCGCACACTTGCAGCAGTCCATCGCGGCGTGGCGAGCTGCCAACGAACGCTGAGTCGCCAGCGATCGGACCCAGGCTGCAGTGGACTCGGCGCGCACGATCGCATGGCATGCGCGCCATGAGAACGATCGCCTTCGCAACGTCGCTCGCCCTGGCCGCCTGCGCAGCCCCTTCCAAGTCGCCCAGCCCCGCCGCTGCGGTCGCAGACGCCGACCGCGACGCGATCCTCCGCATCACCACGGATGTCTATGCCATCGTCTCGGGAGCCAAGGGACAAGCCCGCGACTGGGACCGCCTGCGCGGCCATTTCGTCGACGGCGGACGGATGTTGGTGTCGATGCAACTGCCAACCGGCCGCTATGGCGCCAGCACCTTCTCGGTCGAGGAGTTCGTGGCCATGGGCACCGCTAACAGTGAACAGCGCGGCTTCGTCGAAGCACCGATGGTCACGCGCATCGAGACTTTCGGCGGCGTCGGCCACGCCTTCAGCAGCTACACAGCGCGTGAAACGGCCGGAGCCGTACCGTTCGCCCGCGGCGTCAACAGCTTCCAGTTCGTCCTCACCGCCAAGGGCTGGCGCATCGCGTCGATCGCGTGGTCTGAGGAGACCAAGACACTGCCGTTGCCGCTAGACCTTGTCGCGGCGACAGAGCCCGGCAACGGGCCCTGATCAGAACCGCATCGAATCGTCGTCGCTGTTGCCGACGGCCGCGAGGTCCGCCTGCCTTGCCGACATGCGGTAGTTGTTGCGCGTCTGCTTCACGCTGGTCTGGCCGACACCCAGCTGGAACTGCCCAACGAGGCCTTGGAGCGCCTGCGCCTGCGACGACAGCTCTTGCGCAGCAGCGGCGGCCTCTTCGGCGGCAGCTGCGTTCTGCTGCGTCACCTTGCTGACCTCCTCGACGCCGATGCCGATCTGCTGCGCGCCGCGCGCCTGGCCTTCGGCGGCCTGCGCGAGCTCGGTCACCACGCTGCCGACGCGCTTCACCTTGCCATCGATGTCGCTGAACGTGTGCACGACACTGCCATTCAGGGACACTCCCTCTTCAGCACTCGTGAGCGACTGCTCGATCAGCGCCGACGTCTGCTTGGCAGCGTCCGCCGAACGAATCGCCAGGTTTCGCACCTCGTCGGCGACGACCGCAAAGCCGCGGCCGGCATCCCCGGCGCGCGCAGCCTCGACGGCGGCATTGAGTGCCAGCAGGTTGGTCTGGAACGCAATCTCGTCGATCGTGCGCAGGATGCGTGCCGTCTGGTCGGTCGACGACTTGATGCGTTCCATCGCGCTCGACAGCTTGGTCATGCCATCGGTTCCGCCGCGAACGGAGCCCTGCGCGTCGCCGGCGAGGGCCGTCGCTTCGTTGGTGTTGACCGCAGAACGCTTGGCGCCAGCGACCGACTCCTGCAAGCTCGCCGAGACCTGCTCGAGAGCGCTGGCTTGCTCGCTCGCGCCAGTGGCGAGTGCTGACTCGTCTGCTGAATCTCGCTCGCAGCCGCAGCCACCTGTTCGGCCGCATTCTTGACCTCGGTCAGCGTTTCCTCGAGCGCCGCAGCGGCCGAGTTGAACGACTTCTGCATGGTCGCAAAGTCGCCGCGGTAGGCACCATTCATGCGGATGGTCAGGTCGCGGCCGGCGAGGCTGGTCAACGCGGTGTTGGCCTCCGCCATCGGAGTCGCCACGGCGTCGACGAGACCGTTGACTTCGGCGATCAGGCTGCGGAACGCGCCCGAATAGGCCTTCTCGTCGCCGCGGGCCTTGAGGTCGCCGTTCGAAGCCGACTTCACCAAGGTGGCGGTCGCCTGGATGATCGCGTTGAGCCGCTCGCGCACCTCATTGATGCTGCGGCCGACGAGGTCTTGCGGCGAGCGCTGCGTGAACGGTTGCGACAAGTCACCGGCGCCGACGAGCTGGACCGAAGCGGCGACGGCCTTGTTGTAGGCGACCATGTCGCGCGCCGCGTCCGCCAGTTGGCCGAGTTCGTCGCCCGAGTGGTGCGTGATGTCCTGGTCCACATCGCCGACCGCGATGCGGCGTGCGGCGTCGCGGACGGCATTGAGCGGCGTGACGATCAAGCGCGACAGCAAGAGGCCGAGGCTCAGGGCCGTGACCATTGCGGTCAGCGTGATGATCACCATCCAGAGGATCCGCGAACTTGCCACGGCCTTGCCCTTCTGCACCTCTTCGTCGGCGACGCGCACCTGCAGGTTGCTGAGCTCGTCGGTGAGTTCGTGGATCGGCGTCAGCACGTCCAGCATCTTGCCGTCGACCAACTCGGTCACCTTGGCCACATCCTTGGCCGCGACCGCAGCCTCGAGTTCGGCCACAGTCTGATCCGCCACCTTGCGCGCGGCAGTTGTCTGCTCGACGAGCTTTGACTCCTCCGGCGTGAGGTAGGTGATGATGTAGGCGTTCCAGTTGGTTTCGATGAGTGCCCTGCCCGTACGGATGTGAACGAGGGCTTCCTCAGGCTGAATGCGGCCCGCGCGCAGCTCCTGGGCGGCGGCGAGAATCTCCTCGTGATAGCCATCGGCAATCTCGCGGATCTGCGCCATCGGCACGACGCGATCGTCATAGATGGTCTTCATGCCGCCACTCAGCGCATTGAACCCTGAATAGGCAAACGTGCCGACCGCTGCGCACAGCAGCGCTACGCCGACGAACGCGAAGAGCAGCTTCGCACGAATGGACCGGGAGGAGAGCACGTGTGTTTTGGTGGTGTGATTGGGTCCGCCCCAACAACTCCAGGGGGACGAGACAAACGGTGCATCTCGATGTCGGAGACCCGGCTCGCCCAGCTTTAGCAGCCTGAAACAGAACGGCGCCGTCGCCGAGCGCCTGGCAGCCGCGTCGTGGCCTGGGAGCTCCACCACCCGATCTTGGGATCCGACGGGCTTCGAACCACGCCGGGATCGGCCCGGGCTGCAAGTGCGCAAGCAAGCTGAGCCCTTCCACGGACCGCGAGGCTGGATGCAGCGCGGCGCGACGGCCAGACACCGCGGCGCTCGCTCGCACCTTGGCAGGCTGCCCTCCGGTTCGGAGTGTCGTTTGACCAGCGGCAAGGCGACCGCCAACATCCGCGGCCCATGCTCCTTTGCACCACGAGGCGAAAGCCCGGCGCCGCGATCTCGATGCTGATGGCGACGCTGTGGCTCGCCGGCTGCGGTGGGCCGCCCCAAACTCCGTTGCCACGGGAGTTGGTCGTCACCCGCGCCCAACCATCGGTGCTTCAGGTTGTGTCGGCCTACACCTTTACTCTGTCGGCCCCTGCTGCCGTTTCGCTGCGCCTCAACGAGGACCAGGAGCCGCTGCTGAAGACGGAGTTCGAGGTGGCACGCGCCAGCGGTGCCGTCGAAGTAGCCGTGCCATTCGCGGCATTTTGCTGGGGCCGGGTCGCCAGCGAACCGGATCGCTGGATCGAGGCCAGCGAGGCGCGCCGCACGCTCGTTGTCGAGGACCTTCCATGCGCCACCGGAACGGCGTTTTCGATCGATGACCGCGGCACGCTCATGACCAATGCCCATGTGATCGCGCCGCTCGACGCGTCGGCGCTGCACAACCCCAACCTGATCGCGGCCTGCATCGACAACGACGTTGCCGCCATCGTCCAGGCTCTGGCAGAGGAACTTGGCCAAGGGCCGGATGAAGCTGCAACGGCAAGCCTGTCCGAGCAGTTCGTGCCGTGGCTCTGTGAGCGCTACTCCTTCTTGGGCAACCGTCTGGCCGAAGCCCGCTTGACCACGCGGCTGCGCCCGGGCTGGCTGTCGACGCAGCGGCCCGGCATCCTGCCGCGTGCGGTCGAAGCGGAATGGAAGGCGGACACGATCCCATGCGAAGTCATCGCCTGCGGCGAGGTCTACCCCGGCAAGGACGTGGCGCTGCTGCGGGCGCCATCGCTGGCGTCCAAGCTGATCAGCCTGCCGCTCGGCGACTCGGACCACGTGATGTCAGGCACGGCTGTGCACGCCATGGGCTTTCCGGCCGCGGCAGTGATCCCTGGCGTCGACAGCGAGGCGGCGCGCTTTCGCGTCATCGCGCACGACGGGATCCTCGACCAGCGACTGCCGACCACCGCCGGTTGGGAGGCGTTCCACATGACCGCCAACATCAACCATGGCGATAGCGGCGGCCCCGTCATCGACGGCAACGGCGACGTCGTCGCCATCAACGTCGCCGGCAACAACGACGCGGCGGCGCAGACGCTTGCCGTGCCGATCGGCATCGGCAAGGAGCTGATGGCGAGCGTCGACGTAGTGGCTTCACGCAATCCTGCCACCGAGCAGTGGTACGACGGCTTTCGCTACTTCGCCGCGGCCCATTACGAGTCCGCCCTCGACGCGTTCACGATCGTCGATCGCTACCAACGCGGCGGCATCCTGCTGCCGCACAACCGTGGCTCCCAGGCAACCGCGATGATGGAGCAGTGCACGCGGGCGATCGAGGAAGGCAGGGACACGACGCCCTGGACCGCCACGGCAATGCGTTGGTGGCCGCCTCTGCGTACGACCTTCCTGGACATGTCGCTTTGGTCGAAGATCGGGCTGTGCGGCCTGTTGCTCGGCGCCCTCGGCGCCATGCTGCGCGGACTCGGTTGGCTGGTGGCAAAGATCACCGGGCGCTGAGTCGCGCTTCGTCACTTCTCGTAGACGGTCCTCGCCTCGACCGGGCCGCGCCTGATCGCCAGCAGTCGCAGCACGGCAATGCGCGCTGGCTCGCTCGGGTGGCGCGCGACCGCACCGAGCACTCCACCGGCGATTGCGGCTGGCAGCTGACTCTCACAGCAGACGAGGTGGGCCACGAGGGCGCAGTCACCGTTGACCTCGATCTGGACCGGCAGCACGCGCGTAGGCACGGTGCGTTCGCCTACGGCAAGCGTCGGGCCCTCCGATCCGAGCAGGCTCGAAATGACGACCTCGACGCCCAGGTTCATCACGACGGAGAGAATCGAAGGCGCATCCACCACCGAGAACAGCAGGGAATGCAGAGTCGAGTCGTCCTTCCCCAATTGTTGGAGCGTGAAGAGCAGGCACGTGGAGCCGATGCTGCTGTCGAAATCGACCTCGGACTGCGACAGCGGCAACAGACCGGAAGTCAGCAGCTCTTCGAACAGGACGGCCGTCGACTCGCTCAGCTTCGTCCCATCCGCATCGTAGAGACCGAGTCGAAGCCGCACGGGTGTGGCCGAGATCTCACGGACCACCGGCTCCGTCACCTCGCGCCCGTCCCGCTGTGCCTTGCGCGTGCCCTTGAACGACAAGGTCGAAGTGTTCCGCTTGACGACCATGGTTCGATCCCCGACGTCGAGATGGATCGCCGCTGGCATCAGGCTCGCCACCTCGAGCTGGAGCATGCGGTACCGACGTTGTTCGCCGTCGTCGATCACGAGCCCGAACAGCACTGCGTCGCCGACGCGAAAGTCGCTCGCCGGGTCGATCGGTGCGGAGCCCGTCAGCAACGAAGCGGCGCCTGGAAACTCCGCCGGGTCGAACGCGGCGAAGGTAGCGAGGTCGAGAGCGCGATCTGCATCCGTGTCCCGTGCAGGCGGCGGTGCGCTGCAGCTCACGGCAAGGCTGAGTGCGAGTGTGAGGAGAGCAGCGCTCTGGAACATTGGAGTGGGATCCGTCGGCGACCGTGCGAGGGAATCGCGGCAGCGTAGCACCGCAGCGCGCAGGAGCCCTTCAGCGCACGGTCGCCGTGCCGTCGAAGTACTTCTGGTACTTGGGCCAACTCCACGCCGCAAGGTCACGCCCGACCTTCAGGCCGACATCGTTGTCGATCGGGATGTGGTAGCCGCCGAGCGCACGCGACCGTGCTGCCATCTCGGCCGTAGCACTGAAGGTCGGCAGGTCGAGCGTGACGAAGTCGCCACCGGACAACTCCGTCAGCTCACAGTGTCGACGGCGCTCGGCGTAACCGTACGAGTCGCTGCCGGTGAACAGTTCGAGCATCTTGCTACACGCGCCACTGACGGTCGCATGGCCGCTGGTGTAGCCCGGGAACGGCGGTGTGATGAACGACTCCGGCGAGTACGGCCGCCAGTCTTCGGCCTTCATCGTGCGCGTGCCGCCCGCGGGCCCGGCCCAGCCGAGAATCGTCTGTCCTCTGTAGTAGTGCCGGATCAAGGTCCACGGCCGCGACGAGTCGTAGACCCGCTTGGTCTCCCAACACGAGATGAACGCGTCCATGGCGACGTTGGCGATGACGAAGTAGAGCTTCACGTCGCGATCGAGGTCGTGGTGGTCGCGGCGCGATACATCCTGCGCAAAACGCAGCCAGTGACCGCTCTGGCCGGTCGACCGCGGGCCATCGCGCATGAACTCGACGATCGCCTTCTGCTCGTTGCTGAGCGAATTGCTGTAGGCCAGGACCTGCGCTGTCTCTGCGCGCAACCGGGGGCCGTCGGTCGTGGTTCGCGGCGGTGGCGGCGGCCGGAACTGATCGCCACGCTCGATCGCGAACGGCGTCACCTTGCCCCAATGTGGCGTGAGGAACCCCGGCGTGACCTTTCGACCGTCGTCCAGCGTGAACTCGATCGGTTGCCAACGATCGGGGTCGAGGATGCGGTCCGCTGGGTTCTGCGGCTGATACGCGCTGGTGTCGCCGTACGGAGTCCCATCGCCGCCCTGGTCGTCACCGAACTGGTTGCTGCCGTCCCGCCGGCGATGCTCGATCACCGCGTCGGCCGCGAGGATGCCGATGCCGACTGCGGTCGCGGCATCCTCGTTCTCGAGCAGCGGGTCGTATCCCAGCGAGCGCATCTGCTCGTCGAGCCATGGCTCGGACTCGGGATAGACGAATTTCAACGCCCGCAGCGATGCGTAACTGATCGCGATCTGCTTGTTCTGCAGCGTGCGCTCCTCGAGCGGACGTCGCAGCGAGCCGCCAAAGCGTGAGCCCACGGCCGTGTCGTCGTAGGCAGCCCACGCGTCGAACATCGCCGTTGCCCAGATCGCCAAAGTGCGCGAGATCACTGTCGGCCGCGCCGCGTAGCGATCGACGTTCCGCGCCGTGGCCTCCTCGGCGACGTCGAGCCACGCGTAGGCGAGGCTGACGTCGTCCATCGAGGTCGCCGGCAAGAAGCGATGCAGCGGCTTGCCCCCATCGTTGGCCATCGAACAAGCACCCAACACGGCCACCACCGCAACGGCAAACAAGGAGCACGCTGCGGCAGCGCGCACAGCGAACGAGCGAGGATCCGAGAGCGACATCGAACGCCAACATAGCGAGGCCAGGAGGCGCGGACGAGCATCGTGGTACGGCGCACCAGAGCATCCGCGACCGTGCTGCTACACTCCTCGCCCATGCAAAGACGCGAACTCAACGCCGGGCAGCAGCGCCGTCGAGAACGACTGCGCGGGCTCGGACTCCTGCTGGCGGTCAGCGGCGCCGTATTCACCGCAGTCGGGTTGATCGACTTCTTCAGCGAGCACGACAGCTTTGGCGGCCCACGGCGCTTCTGGTGTCTGTTCGTCGGCGTGCCGCTGCTGGGCTTCGGGACTCATCTGTTGAAGATCGGCTACCTTGGAGTGATGGCGCGGCACGTCGCCGGCGAGGTCGCTCCGGTCACCGCCGATGTCATCGACTATGTCGCCAAGGAAACCCGCGAGAGTTTGCAGTCGACGGCGCGCGCGATGGCCGCGGTCTGCGCGACGACGGCCCGCCCACGACCGTGCCGTGCGCCAACTGTGGCAACCACAACGAGTGGGGCGCCACGTTCTGCGATCAGTGCGGCAAGCCGGTCGCGGCGCCGCCGATCTGCGGGGTCTGCAGGACCGAGAACGAGCCAGACGCCAAGTTCTGCAAAGCCTGCGGCAAGCCGATCCCCGTCGCCACGTAGCAGACCATCGAGCGCAATCGCCGCCGCCGGTTGACCCGAACGGGCTGTCAGTGCGTCACGAACTCATCGAGCCCCATCACCACACCCACGAGGCGACGGAACGCCACGACCTCTGCGGTGGCCCCATCGAGCATCCGCCGCTCGTCGCCAAGGAACTGCAGCAACCGCGACATTTCCTGCTCTCCCGGCTCGCGCAACAGGCATCGACGAACGAGCCAGGCGATCCGCGCCTCGTCGCTCGCTTCGGCTTCGACGAGAACTCGAGCCGCCAACGCGTCGCGGCATTCGACGAACTGTGGGTCGTTCCACAACGCGAGTGCCTGCATCGGCGTATTGGTCGGGATCCGGCGCACGACGCAGAACTCGCGGCTCGGCGCGTCAAAGGTCGTCATGGTTGGATGCGGGCTCGTGCGTCGCCACAGCGTGTAGAGCGAGCGGCGATGGCGGTCATCACCATCGCTCGTGCGCCACTTGTCGCCGCTGTAGATCTGGCCCCAGACGCCGTCGGGTTGTTCGGGCATGACGCTCGGTCCAAAGACCCCACGGCTCAAGAGCCCGGCTGTGCTGAGCGCTTGGTCGCGCAGCATCTCGGCAGACAAACGCAGACGCGGGCTCCGAGCAAACCACCGGTTCTGCGGATCGCGCTCACGCCCGTCACCGGTTGCGGCGCCGCCCTGACGATAGGTCGAAGAGAGCACTAGGCCCCGCAGCAGCGCCTTCCACGACCAACCGCGATCTTGGACCTCGCACGCGAGCCAGTCGAGCAACTCGGGGTGCGACGGCCGGTCGCCTTGAACACCGAAATCCTCCGTGCTGGCAACCAAGCCTCGACCGAATAACTGCTCCCACGCGCGACTGACGAGCACGCGCGCTGTGCGCGGGTTGTCGCGCGAACACAGCCACTTCGCCAATGCGAGTCGATCGGCCGTCGCAGTTGGCGGCAACGCCGGCCAGCACGCGGGCACCGCCGGAGCAACCGGCTCCCCGAGCGAGAGGAAACTACCGCGAAGGTGGATGCGCGTCGTGCGGCGGCGATCTGGAGGCAACTCCTTCAGCACCGCCACCAGCGGCACACCGAGCTTGTCCAACTCGGCGCGCAAACCGGCGAGGTTGGCAGTCAGCATCGCCGCAACCAACGAGCCGACGGCGAAGGCGGCGTCGATCATTGCGCGCTCCGACGCCGTGCGTTCCGACACAGGCTTCTCGAGCGCGAGCTCACCAGCGGGCGGGATGGTCGTCGCCGCAAGCTCGAAGCAGAAGCCACCGGGACCGCTGCCGTTGATGATTCTGAGCAGGATCTCGGTGCGGCCCGCAGGCAGATCCACTTCGACCAACTCCTGTCGCGGAGCTGCAGCGCGCGAGGTGGTGTGCGCCATCTGGTTGACCCCGTTGATCCAAACGTCGATTGCGTCATCGCTGCCGAGGGCCAGAACGGCTCGTGTCGGCGAGACACAGTCGATCGTTCGCAACAGGAAGAACGAGGCGTTGTCGCCGCGCCACTCGTGCACGCGACCATCGACGAAGTCCGCACGCTCCTGCCACTGCTGGCCGTCGAACACGGCATCGGCTCGCACGAGGTCTTGGTGCTCGATCTTGCGCGCGATCGCAGCTTCGAAGCTCTCCGCTCGCACCGGCCCGAGGAGTTTCCATGGCGACAGTCGTGGCCTGGCCGCAGCAAAGGCCGCGAGCTGCGCCTTCACCGCTTCGACCCAGGCCTCGCGCGGGAGTGCGGCGAGTTCCCGCTCGAGGTCCGCGATCTTCGCATCCAGCTCCCGCACTCGCGGCGCCTGTGCTTCTGTCGGCGCGCGCAGCACAGGCTCCTCGTCGTCGCGGTCTTGGTCCTCGGTCTGGTCGAAGAACGCGTAAAGCTGGAAGTACTCCTTCTGCGAGATCGCGTCGTACTTGTGGTCGTGGCACTGCGCGCAGCCCGCCGTCGCGCCCATCCAGACCGACATGGTCGTGTTCGTGCGATCGACCACGGCCGCCGACCGAAACTCCTCGTTGTCGGTGCCGCCCTCAGTATTGGTCATCGTGTTGCGATGCATCGCCGTGGCCACTCGCTGCTCGACCGTGGCCTCTGGCAGCTGGTCGCCGGCGAGCTGCAAGACCGTGAACTGGTCAAAAGGAAGATCGCGCGCAAACGCCTCGATGACCCAGTCCCGGTAGCGCCACATGTGCGGTCGCAGTCCGTCCTTCTCGTAGCCTTGCGAATCGGCGTAGCGCGCGAGATCGAGCCACCACTGCGCCCAGCGTTCGCCAAAGGCCTGATCCTGCAGCAGTCGATCGACTTCGCGCTCATACGCGTCCTCGCGATCGTCGCGCTCGAACGCTGCGACCTGCTCTGGGGAAGGCGGCAACCCGCACAAGTCGAGCGACGCGCGACGGAGCCACTCTGCTCGCGTGGCTGCTGCCGCGGGCGACACTCCGTTCTGCACCATCGCCGCCAACACGAACCGATCGAGCGGCGAACGGCACCACGAGGCATCGGCGACCTCGGGGGGCGTTGGCCGAGCGATCGGCCGGTCCGACCACAATGGCGGGCGCTGCTCCTGCTGGGTGACCGCAGCAACGCAGCAGGAGGCGAGCACGAGGAGCGTTCGCAGCATGGCGCCGCACAGTCTACGGCGCTTGGTCCATCACTCGATCAGCAGTTGTTTGCCGAAGCGGATCGGCACGCCGAAGTTGGCGCCCGTGAACTCGCGCAGCACCGCATAGTTGACCGCGATCACGGTGCCATCGCCGCCGAACACCGGGCCACCGGAACCGCCGTTCGTGGTGGTCGCATCGTAGACAATCATCCGATCCTGCACGTTGCCGATGGTGCCCTCGGTGATCATCGGCGAGATGCGATTGGCGCCAGCGAGCTCGTCGATCACCGTCGCCATGTCCGCTCCGCGGGTCCGCAGTGCGTCGACCAGCAACGCGTCCGCTTTGGCCAATAGCGCTGCCAGTCCGGTTGGATAGCCGACGACGATTGCGCGCGCGTCCTCCAGGTCTTCCAACGGACCATCGTGCAACTCGAGCACCGGGACCTTCGCCAACTGCTCGATGGGCAACACGAACATCGCCACGTCGAGGTCGTCGTCGCGACGGCGGATGCGAGTTGGATCGACGTCGATCGGATGCCCACCGGGAAAGGTCGCAGTAAGTCGTTGGAAGGACGCCATCGCCCCGCGCTGCGCCGCGAGCTGAAGTTGCGGCATCACCTCCCATGGCGTCACCACGTGACGATTGGTCAGGACGCGACCGTCGGAACCAGCCAGGAAGCCCGAGCCCGTGTACTCGGCGAGAAGGGGCATCCCGCGTTCGTCGAGCACCGGGCTGCCATTGGGCCAACGCATGCGCACGATGCCATGCACCAGACACACGCCTTTGCTCCACTGCCGCTGAACTTGGCCAAAGACGACATTGGCTCGTTGCAGGCGCGCCAGCTCCGACGCCTGCTCGCCCTGCACCGCGCGCACGCGTTCGAGTTCGGCGACGGTGACGTCATCGGCTCGCTGCGGCATCCGCGCTGGGCGCCCACCGAGCCAGCCCGCCAACCACGACAACGGCAACGCCAGCGCCAGCACGAACAGCGGCAGGCCGATCTTCAGCGGCATGGTCGCTTGCGTCAGCAGATCGCGCGCCAACCCACCTGCGGCCGCAACCCCGCCGCTGTTCCGTTTCACTTCGCGGGCGTCGGCGAACATCTTGCGCACCGGCTTGCACACGCTGCCTTCCGGCACGTAGGCGCGAAAGCGCGACCGCGGCCCCGCCATCCCCCACTCGATCAGATCGCCATCCTGCAGGATCACCTCGGTGATCTCGCTGCGATTGACGAACAACCGCCCGTCGAGGCGACGCAGCACGAACGCACAGTCATCGGCGTGGTACTCGAGCACCGCGTGCAAGGGCGCCACGGCGGCATCCTGCAGGCGCAATTCTGCCGAAGGCGCCGAGCCGATGACCAGCGCGGAGTCGTCATAGGTCACCGTGCGGCCTCGCAGTGGCCCCGACAGGTGCAGCAATTGCGGCCGCATGGCGGCACCATAGGTGGCCGTGACCGCCACCACAAAGCACGCTTCTCGTGTCCTCGTCGAAGTCATCGCCGACAGTCCGAGCGGCGCGCTCCTCGCCGAACAGGCTGGCGCCGATCGCATCGAGCTCTGCTGCGCGGTCGCCGAGGGCGGACTGACACCGAGCCTCGGCTTGCTACGCGAGACGCTGGCCGTCGTCCGCATCCCCGTGGTGGCGATGCTGCGGCCGCGCCGCGGGGATTTTCTTTACGCCGCGGATGAGTTCCGCGTCATGCAGCGAGACTTGGACGTGCTGCTGCAGAACGGCGCCCATGGCATCGCCACCGGCGCCCTACTCGCCGACGGCGCCATCGACGAAATCCGCGTTGCCGAACTGGTCCGCGCCGCCGGCAGCGTGCCGGTGACGTTTCACCGTGCGTTCGACTGCGTGCGCGACCCTCAGCGCGCATTGGAGACGCTGGTGGACCTCGGCGTCGCGCGCCTGCTGACCTCGGGTCTCGCCGCGACAGCGACCGCAGGCGCCGCTCGGATCCGTGCTCTGCACGAGCAAGCGCGTTCGCGGCTGAGCATCATTGCCGGCGCCGGCGTGCGAGCGCACAACGTAGCGGCGCTCCTGGTAGCGACCCGAGTGACCGAAGTGCACCTGTCGGCGAGCCGCTTTGACCCGAGCGCGATGCAGCACCGCAACCCCGCGGTAGCCATGGGCACGCAGCCCGCCGTCGACGAGTTCTCGGTGCGCGCGACGGACGCGAACGAAATCGCAGGCGTCGCCAGCGCCGCGCGTGCCGCTACGCTGCCGCGACCATGAACGATGCCGCCCTGGCCACGACCATCGACACACTGTGCGGCACGGCCGCTATGCCGCCGTGGGACGCGATCCTGGGCCGTCTGCTGCAGCACTTCGACTGCGTGGTCGGCACGGTGCACCTGCTCGATGCAGGCGACGGCCTGCTCAAGCTGCGCGCGCATCAAGGCCTGCCGCCGCCGGTGGTCGACAAGGTGGCGGTGATCCCGATCGGCAAGGGCATGGCCGGCATCGCCGCCGAACGGCGCGAACCGGTGCAGGTGTGCAACCTGCAGACCGACGCCTCGGGGGTCGTACGCGAAGGCGCGAAGATGACCCGCATGGAGGGCTCGCTCGCAGTACCGATGCTCGACGGCAAGCGACTGTGCGGAGTGCTCGGCGTCGCCAAGCCCGTGGAGTACGAGTTCACGGCCGCGCAGACGGAAGCCCTGATGGCCGTCGGCCAGGTGCTGGCAAAGCGCCTCTGACACGGCGCCGACTTCGCCACCAGAAGCTCGTCTCAGCCGTCCCAGCCCACCCGCAGCGGTTCATCGAGCAGTTCCTGCACTGCGCTGCCGCCGCCGTTGAGCACCAACTGCTCGCGCTGCCACGTCAGCACCTTGCCGCGGGCTCCGCGATAGGCAACGTTGGCCAACAACACGGCCTCGGTCAGCGGCGCCGCATAGCCGAAGTGGCAACTCGGCAGCGTGCGGGCCTTGCAGGCCTCAATCCACTCGCGGTGGTGCCCCACCGACTTCGCGATCGTCTGGGGTGGCGGCACATAGCTCGCAAACGCCTCCTTGGGCCCGATCTCGTGGCTGTCGTAGTTGCTGATGAGCCAACCGTTCTTGCCGAGGAACAGCACGCCGTTCTTCCACTGCTGCAGCCCCCGCGCCGCCAGCTCGGCCGTTGGAATCAAGTCGCCGCAGGCCCATCGCAGTCGCACGGCTTGGCGCGAGCCGCGCGCCGCGTAGAGGTAGTCGCATGCGAGACTGCGTGGCGCCCCTTCACTGTCGGGCTCCGGGCCATCCGCGCGCAACTCGACCGGAGCGTCGAGGTCCAAGGCCCAGAACGGCAGGTCCATGAAGTGGCAGGCCATGTCCGCCGTGGTGCCGCCGCCGAACGCCCAGTAGCGACGCCAGCCGGCGGGGTGGTAGGCGCTGCTGTAGTCGCGCTCCTTCTGCGGGCCAATCCACAAATCCCACTGCACGTGGGCCGGCACCGGTTCGATCTTCGGCAAGCCGGCACCACTCCAGTCGGTGCCGCCGACGTAGACGTGCACCTGTTCGATGTCGCCGATCGCGCCCGCGCGGATGGCCTCGACCACGCGACGGTAGTTTTCGTTGGCGTGGATCTGTGTACCCATCTGCGTGATCGCACCCACTTGCTCGGCGCGGATCTGCAGGCAGCGCGCCTGCGTGACCGTGTGCGTCAACGGCTTCTCGCAGTAGACGTCGAGGCGCTTGTGCAACGCCAGCATCGACGCCGGATAGTGCGTGTGGTCCGGCGTGCTGACGACGATCGCGTCGAGCCCCGCCATCTCGATCATCTCGCGGAAGTCGACGAACACGCGCGCGTTCGGAAAGTCCTTGTGCGCGTCGACGAGGCGATGCCGATCGATGTCACAGAGCGCGACGATGTCCTCGCCGCGCACCGAGGCGAGATTGTCGGCGCCTCGACCACTGACGCCAACCACACCGATCTTCAGCTTCTCCTCCGGCCGCTTCTTGCCGCGCGGCTTTGGCGAAGAGCACGACGGCAAGACGAGCGACGCGCCGGCGACGGCCGCATGGTGCAAGAACGAGCGACGAGTGGAGGCCATACTGCAGTGGGTACCGATCGCGCGCGGCGAGACAAGAGCCGGCCTGCGGAACAGGGTCGCAGCCGGGAGAAGTGCGTGCGGCAGGTGCCTTCGCGCGAGGGCACGCGACAACGGCAAAGGGCATCTGGGGCGCGAGCGGCTAGACATTTCTGTCCCACCATGCACTTCGGTCCAGCACGGCTCCGGGCCGGGCGGACGATCAGAGCTCCCATGCTATCGACGAGGTCATCCGCCGGCGCGCAGAACGACGCGTGGACCGTCACTGACGACAACTGCCTGCGCACAAGATCACAGTCGATGCCAGCGATCGAGGTGCCGACTACACCCTTGCAACGGAACGTCGCTCCTCAACTCGACTGCCGGTGCCAAAGCATGAACCACAGCTACATTGGCTCCCCTGGCGACAACCAAGCGCGGCCGCTCGACCTCACCGCGGCGCTCACGGAATTGGCAACCCGGGACGGCCGCACGCTCGCTACCGCAACGGCTGCGACGCTGGTCGATGGAGCAACCACGCCACTGTCGGTCGCAGAGATCTCGCCTGAGGACACAACCAATCTGGTGCGCTTCACCCGCCAGCAACGGCTCCGTGCAACCAACGAGATCCGCGGCGTGCTCCTGGTGAAGTCCGGCGGCTTTGCCTGCGAACAGCCGTTTGCCATCGGCGAGGCCAATCTCAGGGTTGCGGTGCAACGCCTGCGCGATCTTCAAGGCCGCACGACGAACTCAGTCTTCCTGCGCAATTGCTGGAACGACGACTTCTTGCGGTGGAAGCGTGAGGCTCAGGGTCAGGTGTGGGTCACCGGGCAGCTCAGTGGCACCTCCGGCAAGGAAGAGCAGAAGCTCTGCTTCGCTTTCCGTGCCGATAGCAGGTTCCTCATCCCATTTGCCGACGCGCTCATGCGCCTGCTCGACAGTTGAGCCGCAGCGACTGCGGGGCGTCGATCGAGCCAGTTGGGGTGCCCCCGCTGGCGGCCTCCTTGGTCCGCACTATGCTCATGCGTCCATTCATGCGCTGCATCCCCGTCGCGTTGTTGCTGTTCGTCCCGTGCGCCCTCGGGCAAGTGCCGCCTCAAGACGGCGGTGCCACCGCGCCCCAAGGCGGTGTCAGCGACCCGAACAAGGCTACCCCCGCTGACAACGGACCGAAGTGGGTCACGGAGAGCACCCGGTCGCTCGAGGTGCCCATCGGTGCAACGGACGTGGTTGGCAAGTTCGCATTCGTCAATCCGAGCGATGCCACTGTGGAGTTCCGCGAGATGAATGCCTCGTGCGCGTGCACGAGCAGCACCATCCGCATCGGGGAGCGCACCTTCGTCCTGATCCCGAAGCCGAAGTCCCTGCTCCAGGTAGTCACGACGCCAGAAGGGGAGAAGCGCGTGCCCGTGGCCTCGATCTCGGTCGGCCCGCGCGAGAGCGGCGAGTTCGAGCTGCACCTCGACATGAGTGGCAGCACCAGCAAATCCGTCAGCCTCGACGTGCACACGACCGATCCTGCGTCGCCGATGCTGCACCTCACCATCAACGCGCTGGGCCAACGGGTGCTCATTGTCGAGCCAGAGGAGGTGGACTTGGGGATCGTCGAGCCGCGAGCCAAACGCGAGTTCTCGGTCCGGGTGCACTCGAAGGTCACCAAGGACTTCAACATCGAGAACAACGCGGATCTACCGCCAAACGTCACGGCCACCTGGGAGAAGACCATGGTCGATGGCGCCGCCACGTGGACCCTGCACGGCGTCTACACGGCGAGCGACAAGCGCGTAGCCGGGGCACCTGAAATGGACGCGGTCGGTGTCAAGTTCGCGACCGACCTCAGCACCGAGAAACAGATCGTCCTTCGCGTCGTCGCCAAGATCGGTCGGCCGGTCGAGGTCGCGCCAAGCTTCTTGTCGCTCGGCCAACTTCGCCAGGGCAAGGCCCGGACCGAATCGCTGCGCCTCCATCGCACGGACGGAGCGACTCTCGCGGTCACGTCGGTCAAGTTCGAAAACCTCTCGCTGCCGCAACAGTTCGTCACGGCAACGATCAAGCAAGACGGCGCCGCCACCACGGTCGAGATCACGATCGCCGAGAACGCCCCGCGCGGACTGTTGCGCGGCGACATCGTCATCGAGCTGGATCACCCGCAGGTGACGGAGCAGCGCGTCTTGTTCAACGGCTTCATTCGCTGAACGATCGCGCACCCTGCGCACGGCCGCGGCGCCAGAGCAGCACCGCCACCGCCATCACGATCGTTGCTGGCAACAACGGCCCGTTCAGCAACGTCGGGTTGACCAACAGCACGACGCTCGAAGGCTCGCCCGCGCCAACCTGCCTCGCTACGAGCTTCGATCGCGACATTTGGTTCCAGTACACGGCCGCGTGCAATGGCACGGCGACGTTCAGCACGTGCACGATGACGAGCGGCGACACCGTGCTCCAGGTCTACTCGGGCACCTGCGGCGCGCTCGTCGCGCTGGGTTGCTCCGATGACGTCTGCGGCGCCCGCTCGCAGGTTACCGGCGTCGCGGTCGTTGCCGGCGGCACCTACTTCATGCGTATCGACACGTTCGGCCCGACTGCAACCCTGACCAACATCGTGGCCACGGTCGCGGAAGTCGGCAGCGGTGTCGCGGACGAATGCAACTGCGCCCCCAACGTCGTCAACGGCGCCAACGGCCCGTTCAGCAACGCCACGGCGACGACCTCGAGCCCAGCATGGACCTGCGGCCTTGGCGGCAACGATCTGTGGTTCCGCTACACGGCGACGTGCTGCGGCAGCCTCACGATCGACACCTGCGGCAGCGCCCTCGACACGGTTCTGCAAGTGTTCTCGGGCACCTGCGGCTCGCTCTCGAGCATCGAGTGCAACGATGACGCGAATGACGGCCCGTGCTTCCTATCGTTCCAGTCCTCCATCACCGTCCCCGGTGTCGTCAGCGGTCAGGTCTACCTGATCCGCGTCGGCGGCTTCAACGGCGACCTTGGCTCGTTCGGCCTCAACATCGCCTGCACGACCGTGCTGCCGGTCAACGACGAATGCCTCACGCCCCTGCCCGTCACCTACGGCGCCAATGGCCCCTTCAGCAACGCGTGCGCCACGGGCTCGGTCCCGGCCTTCTCGTGCTCCATTAGCCCGTCGAAGGACCTGTGGTTCCTCTTCACGGCGAGCTTCACGGCCCCGCACACGATCGACACCCTCGGCTCGCTGATGGACACGGTCATGCAGGTCGACGACAGCTGCGGCGGTCTGAGCCTTGGCTGCAACGATGACATCAACTTCCCGACGTTCCCGGAGTCGCGCCTCGTGCTCAACCTGGTCGCCGGCAACACCTACCGCGTGCGCATCGGCGGCTTCAACAACGCCGTTGGCAACATCGTCGTCAACGTCCGCACCGGCACGCTGGGCGGCAGCATCACCCCAAACACGACCGTCAGCCTCTGCCCGAGCTCGGCCGTGCTGGACGTCACGGGTGACCCCTACATCGGCGGCACGCTGTCGATCAGCATCACCGGCGGCACCGGCCTGCCGTTCACGGGCTACGGCTTCTCGCCGCTGCTCCCGATCCCGAGCCCGTGCGGTTGCGACATCATCGGCGACGGCGGTGTCAACCTCGGCTTCTTCGAGTTCCTCTCGACCTACAACCTGCCGATCCCGGTCGATCCGTTCCTGATCGGTGCCACGGTTCAGTGCCAGGGTCTCGATGTCTTCCCGACGTCGGGCGGCTGCACCTTCGCTGGCATCCCCTTCGGTGCCACGAACATCTGGACCGCCGTCATCGGCTGATCCAGAGCAAGTGCTCGTAGCTGGCGCCGGGTGGCGCTAGCCAAAGCGCGGGAGGAGTGAAGACTCCTTCCGCGCTTGCATGTACGGGCCGCGCTTGCCTGTACGGACCACACCGGCAGCTACGGAGTGGACCGCGACGGGGCAACCGCGCGATACTCTCGCCCCATGCGCATAAGTCTGCAGGATCGCTACGCCCCGAAGAACGCGTGCTTTGGCTGCGGCCCGAGCAACCCAAAAGGCCTGCGCCTGCAGAGCCACGTTGACGGCGACGAAGTCGTCTGCACCTGGACCCCGGAACCGCACCACGAGGCGTTTCCCGGCGTGCTCAATGGCGGCATCATCGGTACCCTGCTCGACTGCCATCTCAACTGGACCGCTGCGTGGCACCTGATGCAGAAGACGCAGCTGCTGTCGCCCCCCTGCACCGTGACGGCAGAGTATGCGGTCAAATTGCGGCGGCCCACGCCCAGTTCCGGCCCCCTCTCGCTGCGGGCCAAGGTCGTCGAATCCGGCGAGGACCGCGCCAAGATCACTGGGACACTGGAGTCAGGCGGGAAAATCTGCGCAACTTGCGACGGTTTGTTCGTCGCAGTCCGGGAAGGACACCCGGCTTTTCACCGCTGGTGAGGCGAAATTGCTGATCCTGCGGCCGAAGTTCGAACTTTCCTGATCCGCGCGAGAAAAAGGTGAGCCAGGGCAAGAGAGCCTCGGCGTAGTTGACCGCATCGGGACCACCGTGAGCCAGAGTGCTGCCTTCGGGCGGTGCCGCGGATTGGTTCTCCAAACCCCTACTATATTGCCTGCGTCGAGATGGTGAGGTCTCAGACGCAGGACGGTGGTCCCGATGCTTCCTCCCCGGCGCCCTAGCAGCCCGGCGCCCGCTCGCCCTGGCCTCCGTGCCGCCCACGCCCGCTGACACGGGGTCCCTCACAGCCGCAGCTGCTGGCGGCGCGCCAATCGATCGGGCAGGATCGACCTTGATGCCAACGCCGCGGTCCATCGCCCAAGCACCCGACTTCCCGGATGTCGCCGCCATTCAGAGGGCACACCGAACGCTACAGCCATGGATCCGCGAGACGCCGACCTGGGCCCTCGAAGGGCATCGGCTACGCGCACGCCTTGACGACGGAACCAGGGTCACGCTCAAGCTCGAGTTGTTCCAGCACACCGGGTCATTCAAACCACGCGGCGCCCTATGCGTGATGCAGGCCCTCGATGACGCCACGCTGCGGCGCGGCATCACCGCCGTCAGTGCTGGCAACCACGCGATGGCGGTCGCCTACGCCGCGCGAGTACTCGGCTCGCATGCCAAGGTTGCGATGCCACGGACCGCTGACCCGGCGCGGGTGCAGGCCTGTCGCGAACTCGGCGGCGAGGTGGTGCTGACCGACGACATCGCCTCGGCGTTCGCCCTTGCTGAGGAGTTGCAGCGGGCCGAGGGCCGCCACTTTGTCCACCCGTTCGAGGGTCCGCGCACCGCACTCGGTACCGCCACGCTGGGCTACGAGTTCTTGCGCCAGACCGGCCAACTCGACGCGGTGTTCGTGCCAATCGGCGGCGGCGGCCTCTGCGCCGGCATGGCCTGTGCGATCAAACAACTGCAGCCACGGTGCAAGGTCTACGGCGTCGAACCAGTGGGCGCCGACAGCATGCACCGCAGCTTTGCAGCGGGTAGCCCCCAGAAGATCGAACGGGTCGCAACGATCGCCGACAGCCTCGGCGCGCCCTATGCGCTGCCCTACTCGTTCGCACTGTGCCGCCACTTCGTCGACGAACTCGTCACGGTCGACGACGACGAACTCTGCTCGGCCATGGCGCTGCTGTTTGCCGACGCCAAGCTCGCCGTCGAACCAGCCGGTGCGGCAGCGACGGCGGCGATGCTACAGCAGCGCAGCGCAGTCGCGGGCAAGCGCGTCGGCGTGATCGTATGCGGCGCCAACGTGTCGCCTGAGACCTTCTCCAACTGCCTTGCGCGCGGCCGCGCCGGCATCGTCTGACCACGCGCGCAGGACCACGTACGCAAACAGACCTCGCGAAGCCGGCGCAGAAACGCGCGCGAATGGTCCACTGGCCGAACCGGCCAAAGCCCACGCCACGTCGCCTTGGTCCGCGAGATCGCGGCCACGACGCTCGACAACTGCTGCGACCCGGCCCAGCCAACGCGCGAAGTGGACCGCGAACACCCTCGGCCTTCGTTCAGCGGCGCGGCGGAACGAACATCGGCGGCAGGCCCGGTACGACGCAGTCGGCGAGGCTGCCGCATAGCCGCTGCAGCGCCGCACGATCCGGCTTCTTGCCGACCGTCAGCAGCATGCGCCGCGCGAGCGGTCCATTCTGCAAGATGTTCTCCAGCGGTCGCGCGAGGTCGGCATCAACGCCACTGGTGTCCGGCAGCAGTGTGTCCGCAAGCCAACGCCACACCGACGCCGCCTTGGTCTCGCGAGGCGGCAGCCCGAGCGCCGCCAGCAGCGCTGGCATCCGCACGATGGCTTGGTCGCCATACTTCGCGACATCCAGCAGCTGCGTCGACAGCGCCTGCGTCGGTAGCTTGGCCAGCGCATCGAGTTTGACCCAGCGTTCGCTCGCCAGCGCCTTCAGCACCTCGACCACGAGCAGGCAAATGGCGAAGTCGCAGAACGGCGACTCCTGGCAATCGAGAACGCGGATCTCCAGCGAGTCGCGGAAGAACTTGGCGACGACGCCGCGCGAGTTGAGCCACTCCTCTTGCAGCAACCCCTCGGGATCGAGTGGCGCGATGGCCTTCCAGATCGGCTGCAAGATCGTGTCGTAGTACTCCTGCTTGCTGCGAACCGGCTCCGGCACGATGGCTCCGACGATGCTTGGCACCCGCGCCTGGTTGTGGCGGTAGGTCTCGATCCGCCAATCGAGCCAGCCGGTATCGCGCCCTTCGCAAAAGGGCGATGCAGCGCTCAGCGCCGGCAGCAGTGGCAGCAGCGCCCGCGCGGCGAGATGCACGCGAGCAAACTCCGCATCATCCTTGAACGGCAGGTTGAGGTGGCAACTCTGCAGGTTGGACCAACCATGTCCGCGACAGTCGAAGATGCGGTCGTAGGCGGCATAGATGTCGGCACAGTCGTGCGGCCAGCGAACGAACTCACTGGGCTCCATCAGTGGATGCATGCCAGCGGGCATCAGGCGGCAGCCCATCGTGCGCAACGTCGCGTCGGCTCGGCCCGCCGAGGCCGCGAACTCGCGGGCGCTCCCGGTCAGCGCCGACGGTGCGCTGTGCTTCAGCTCGATGACGTGCAGGGCAAGCTCGTTGGACCACGAGACGAAGCCGTCGGCGAAGTCACCAGTGATCTGGCCAGCATGGCGACGCAGGAGTTCGTCGACGACCGGCCGGACGTGGAAACAGCGATCGTCAACGACCATGTACTCGATCTCGACGCCAAAGGCCTCGAACGCGCAGAGGGTCATCGCGACCACCCGCTGCTGCGATTGACCACGCGCGCCATGAACGTGCGCATGATGCGGAGATAGAGGTCCTCGCCGAGAACCGCGTCCTCGAAGCCAGCGTCAACGTTTGGGTTGTCGTTGACCTCAATCATGTAGACCTTGCCGCCTACCTCTTTGAGATCGACGCCGTAGAGCCCCTTGCCGATGTGGTTCGCGGCCTTCAGTGCCGCTTTCACGACCTTGGTCGGGGCCTGCTCGACCGGCAAGGTCTCAGCGCGGCCATAGTCGGCGTTCTGGCCGGCAGCATCGCGTTGGACAATCTGCCAATGCCCGTCGGCCATGTAGTAGCGGCAGGCATAGAGCGGAATGCCGTCGAGAATGCCGATTCGCCAATCGAACTCGGTCGGCACGAAGCTCTGGGCAACGACGAGATCGCTGCGCTTCAGCATCTCCTCGACCTTCTCATTGAGCTCCTCGATCGATCCGACCTTGGTGACGCCCGCGGAGAACGCGCTGTCGGGCTGTTTCAGCACGCACGGCAGGCCAAGGCGCGCCGGGAGATCGTGCAGGTTGTCCTTGTGCACGATCATCGTGTTGGGCACCAGGATGTCGTGCTGGTCGGCGAGTTCGGCCAAGTAGACCTTGTTGGCGCAGCGCAGGATCGAGGTCGGGTCGTCGATGACGACGAGACCCAGCGCCTCGGCGCGGCAGGCAAAGCGAAAGGTGTGGTGGTTGACCGACGTCGTTTCGCGAATGAAGAGGGCGTCGAACTCGGCGAGACGCGGGTAGTCCTCCTTCTGGATCAGCTCGACGTTGAACCCAACCTGCTCGCCCGCCTTCACGAACTTCTGCAGTGCCTTCTTGTCCGACGGCGCGTTCTCCTCATCGGGATCGACCAGCATCGCCAGGTCATACGGCCGCGAGTCGCGACGTGGCGAGCGCACATGGGCGCGGCCTAGATACTCCTTGGTGGAGTCGCGGGCGAAGTCGACGTGCGTCTCAGGAATGTCGTCGAGCGCCAACGGCTTGAGGGACTCGAGTCGCCATCGCCCGGTCTTGTCACTGCGTGAAAACGAGCCTTGCAGGTAGGGACACGGAAACATCCGGAACAGGGCGGAGGCGAGCCGCTCGTGCCGCGCCGCCATGTTGTGGCCGAAGTAGACGCTGAGCACGAACTCCTCGGCCTGGACCTTCTGCAGCGACTGGTCGATCAGGTCCTGCACTTCGCTGCCGAGGATCGGCGCGACGGCCTGCGACTTCATGTTCTGGATCGTCTCGATGCTCGGCATCGGCTTGTGGCCGCGGGCATCGGCCAGCAGCGAGACGTAGTAGCCGATCTTCTGGTAGGCCAGCGACCGACAGAGGTTGAGGACGCGCACGCGCTCCAACGTCGAGTACGACGGATGGATCAGGTACTTGCGGGCAGCGACGACCTCGACGCCGTCCTGATGAAAGGGCCATTCCTTGGGATCATTGACGACGACGAGGTTGCGCATCGGTAGCGGACTAGGCGTCGGCAGTTCGCGGTTCGATCATCAAGAGATTCGCGTCGTGGGTCAGCACGCCGAGCATCATCGCGCAGAGCACGCGTTCGAGTCGCACTTCGTAGTGCTGGCCCGGCGACAGCGGATTCTCGAGAAATGGGTCCGCGACCAGCACGCTGCGCCGCGCTGGACGGTAGCCGCACAACACCACGAAGTGCCCCTGCGGTTCGCCGCGCACGTCGTCATCGTGGTCGTCCTCACCGAACTGCCGCGAGTGCCGGTAGAGAAACGTCGAACTCAGGCCGGTGAGGATCGGCACCCCGCGCCGCAGCCACCGCCGCAGCAATTCGGCCGACGGATCGATGAAGCGCAAGTCGCCGCCGAGTTCGAGGAACTGCAGGAAGCCGTCGGTCAGTTGGCCGAATACCGGCCTGCTGGGCGTCTTCCACTCCGACTGCAGCCGCAACCGCTCAGCCACGTCCTTGCCCCCATTGCCGAACCACGTCGGATCGAACAGGCGCAGGTTGTAGGTGAACAAGGTCGCGCGGTAGCCGCGGCGCAACGCGTGGTTGGCCAGGAACACCGCGCTGGTTCCGCCGGACGGCGTCCTCGGCACGTCGCGAACCAGATCCTCGAGGGCGACCGTATCGCCCCAAAAATCGTAGATCGCATGCAGGCACGTCGGTCCGCAGGTGACGTCATCGGGCTGCGGCTGGATCTCGAAGTGGAGGCGTTCGAGATCGCTGGCGCGGTCTGGCTTGCGTGCCATGAAGCGAAAGAAGCTACTGCACAGAGGACCTCGGGCACAACGCGCGAGGTTCTGCGTCAGCGACAGCGCTGCAAGAACGCCTGTAGCCGCGCGCCATACTCCTTCGGCACGACGCGCCACGCATCGCCGTGGTGCGCACCCGGTACGATCCACAGTTCTTTGGTGCCTTCCGACATCGGCAGACTCGTGAACAGCGAACGCACCGACTGAGGGGTCACCTTGTCGTCGCCGTCACCGCCGATCAGCAGGATCGGCAGCTCTGGCGACAGGCCGCGCAACGCGCGCTCTGGCTGGACGTCGGCGAGTTCGACTCCGGACCACAACTGCAGCGACGAAATCGCGAGCGAGCACCAAGGCTCCCACAGGGTGAAGAACCGTCGATTGTCGCCAGCGCGCTCGAGCGACAGCATGCGCTGGGCGGTCGCCAACACGTCGCCGACCGGTGCATCGAGCACGACCCCGGCGATGCCATCGAGCTGCGGCAAAGCCAGCGAAGTTGCGACCGTGCCGAGGCTGACGCCGAACATCACGACGGGCACACCGCTGCTCTGCGCCTGGACGAACGCGACGGCGGCGGCGAGATCCTTGCCCTCTTCGATGCCAAAGGTCGCCGTCGCCCGACCGCTGTGCCCATGGTTGCGTTGCTCGACGAGCCAGCACTCGCAGCCGAGATCGCGCCACATGCGCGCCGGGGCCTCGAGTTCGAGCGCCGAACGAAACAGCCCGTGCACGAGCACGACGACCGCGCGCGGCGGCGACACCGTGGCGGGCACGCGGTAGGCGTTGAGGGTCATGCGACCGCCTGACGGCAACTCCGCGCCGGGCAGCGACACGGCGAGCGCGCGCGCGCTGGCGATCACGGCTTCGTCGGCAGGTGTCGTTCGCTCCGCCCTCAACGTCGTGCTGCTCTGCACCAGCCACTCACCGGTGGCGGTGATCCGCGGGCCGTCGTAGGCGCGTTCGTCGCCGCGAGTGCCGAGGGAACGCGCGCCAAACCAGCCGAGCCAGCCGGGGAAGGACACGAACGCGTGGAACACGAGCAAGAACAGGTGCGCCCACAGAGCCTTTTGCACGAACGCTCGCACGGGCCGTTTGCGGAGGAAGAGGACGAGCGCTGTGAGCAGCGCGATCACCACAGTCGGAACGCAGAGGGCTAGGGCGACGAGCAGCGGGAAGATCATGCGTCCCCCCACCACGGCGACCGGCCCGCGGGCAACAGGCCACTCGCGCGGCCGCGTTGCAGCATGGCGTCGATCGCGTGGCGGCCCACGTCGCCGAGGTCGACGGTGCGCTCGTTGACGTAGAGGGCGATGTGCTGGTCGCAGACGTCGTCGTTCATTTCCTGGCTGTGCTGGCGGACGAAGGGGCGCGCGCGGGAGGGGTTCTGCTGCGCGAGTCGGACGGAGGCGCGCAGCAGAGAGGCTGTGGCGTCGTAGCACGCGCGGCCGAGCGAACGGCGGATCGCGATCACACCGAGCGGCAGCGGCGCGTTCGTGGCCTGCTCCCAGAGTTCGCCGAGGTCGGCTGTGAGGGCGAGGCCGTGGGACGCGTAGGTGAAGCGGCTCTCGTGGATGACGAGGCCGGCGTCGACCTCGCCGTTCGCGACGGCGGTGAGGATGTGGTGAAAGCGCATCGGCACGAAGGTGCACTCGCGCGACGCGAAGGTGGAGAAGAGCAGGAAGGCGGTCGTGCGTTCGCCGGGGATCGCGACGCGGGCACCGCGCAGGTCGGCGAGCGTGCGGCGAGGATCGTTGGCGCGACGCACGACGAGCGGGCCGCAGCCGAAGCCGAGGGCCGCGCCGGACGGCAGGATCGCGTAGTCGTCGATCGCGGCAGCGAGGGCCGGGACGCTGAGCTTCGTCACGTCGAGGCGTTCGGCGAGCGGGCCGGTGGCGCGGCGGTTCAGCGCTTCGACGTCGTCGAGCATCGCGAGCTCGAGGCGGATGTGCGGGTCCGTCACCTCGCCGTGCAACGCGGCCCAGAACGCGAAGGTGTCGTTGGGGCACGGCGACATGCCGAAGCGGAGCGGGCGGGGGAAGGGCACGGGTGCATGTTGGTTACGGGGACGGGGCGCGGATGCAAGGATGCGCGGCGTTGCTGTTGCGTCGAGGGGACCGCGATACGCCGCCCGCGGCGCGGCGGCGGACGGGTTCTCTCTGCTCGCCGAGGTAGACGGTCCCCATGCCGCCCTCACCGATCACGTCGAGGACCTTGAACGGGCCGATGTGGGTCGGGCGGTCTTTTTGAGCAGGGTTCCCGGGCTGCATGGCGGGCCAGCGTAGCTCGCCCACGCCGGGTGTCGAGCCAGCGGCGCGCGAACGCTTTCGCAGGCTCACCCGTAACCGCTCGCACCTCCCGTGCACATGGAGGGCGTGGACCTCTCCCGCCCACACGACCAGCTCTTCCGCACGGCCTTCGCGCACCCCGACCAGGCGCGGACCCTGCTGCGCTCGCGTGTGTTGCGCGATCCGCGCTACCGGGCGCTGGCCCTTCGCCTCGACTGGTCCCGCCTCGAACGCGTCGACGAAGGGGTCGCCGACGCCGCCGACCGTCCTCACACAGCCGACCTCCTGTTCCGCATTCCGTGCGGCTCCCGCGCCGTCTTCCTGCACGCCGTGCTGGAGCACAAGAGCGGCAACGACCGCCTCACCGCCTGGCAGATGCTCCGCTACGGCGTCCGCCTCATCGACCGCTTGCACCAGCAGCTCGGCAGCCCGCCCGATCTGCCACTCGTGATCCCGCTCGTCGTCCACCACGGCGAGGAGACGTGGACCGCGCCGCTCGACGTGCGCGACCTGTTCGCTGTGCCCGAGGACCTCACGCCCGAGGAACGGGACGCCCTGCGTTCTCTCCTGCCCTCGTGGACCTACCTGCTCGATGACCTCTCGCGCGAGGCCGATGCCCGCATCGAGGACGCGCGCGACGACCTCGTCGCACGCATCGCCATCGAAGCCCTCGTCCACTTGCGTGGCCTCGACGCCGAGGCGCTCCCGCGCGAACTCCTTCGCCTCCGATCCCTCCTGACCGCCGTGCTCGATGCCCCGCGAGGCAGGCTCCTGCTCGGGATGGTATTCTCCTACCTCGCGACAACGGCCAAGGTCGACACGCAGACTGTGCACGCCGTGGTGCGAAAGACGCTGCCGCGAAGGACTGTGAAGCTCATGCTCAACCCACTCGAGAAGTACGTGCAGGACAAGGTCGACGCAGCGACGACCAAGAGCGAGGCCCGCGGACTACGGAAGGGCAAGGCCGAAGGGCGCAGTCGAGGTCAACTCGAGCTCCTCCGCGCGCTGCTGCAGAAGCGCTTCGGACCGCTACCAGACCACATCGAAGAGCGTCTCGCCCGAGCCAAGCCCGCCGAACTCAAGTCGCTCGCTCTCCGGGTCCTCGACGCCACATCCCTCGCCGAGCTCTTCGACTGACGCACCGAGCCCGCGCGGGCATGGCTCAGCATCCCTGGGCCGTCAGTAGCTGCCGACCACGTGATCCACTGCGTTGGTACTGGTCACCGCCACGAGTGCCCCAATCCCATCGAACTGCACCGGCACCATCTGCTGCCGGAACGCAGCCCCGACCAACACCGGGTCCCGCGGGATCGACAGCGAACTCTCCGCGACGCCGCCGTTCGCGAACGCGAGCTGCGTGAGCGACGAGTCCGCGACGACCAGCAGCGAGCACCCAGCGACTCCCTGCGGCAGCAACGTGTCGAGCCCCACTGCCTGCGGCGCGAACCCGGTCCCGACCAACACCAGCTGCGCAGCTCCGAGCCCCACGCCTCGCACGCGGCACACGCCAGCCGCCCATGCAGCGCTCGTCGTCTGCAGACTTTGACCAAGACAGCCAGCCCCCACGGGCGTCGCCAGCGCGCGGCAACTCGACTGGAACCGAACGAGGTTGTTCGCCGCAGCCCCCGCTGAGGTCTGGAACACCGCGGCGAGGACATAATCGCCGTTCGTGAGCACCGCGGTGCCCTCGCTGGTCCCACTCAAGATGACGGAGCTGTCGCCCAAGCTCGTCCATTGCACGCCGTCCCACCGCTGCGAACCCGAACTGGTGCGGACGATGAGGCTGCCGTCGGGCAAGAACTTGGGCCGCGTGAACACGATGTTCTCGAGCCCCGGCTCTGCCGACCACGACACGCCATCCCACCACGCGACGCCATTGGCGGCGACACCGCCGGCCATCGTGAACGTACCGAGCACGAGCAGGCGACCGTCTTGCCGCAGCACCAGATTGGTGACCGGTCCGTTCAACCCGCTCCCGAGCGGAACGAACACGTTGCCGACCCAGCGCGCGACGTAGGCGATGGGCGCACCACCCACATCGGGGAACGACCCTCCGACCACATAGTCGCCGTTCGGCATCGCCACGAGCGCGGGCAACGATCCGGCCAACCCGCCGCCGATCGGCGACCAGACGCTGCTGTCGAGTCGCCACATCTGGCTCGTTGCGAATCCCGGTTGGGGACCGACCACGACGAGACGCTGCTGCGGATCGACGTCCAGGTCGCTGATCGCCGCCACCGGCGGATCGAGCTGCGTCCGCGACGACGCGTTGACGCGCACGAGTCGCCCCGAGCCATCACGCCCGACGAGGTCCCCGTTCGGCAACACGCGCATCGGATCGGAGAGCGTCGCTGTGCCCGGTGCGAATGGCACGAACAGCGTCCCGTCGAAGCGCACGAGCGCCGGCATCGGCACACCATCGATCGAGCCGACCTGCCCCGACATCACGAAGCCTCCCTCGGGATGCGCTGCGATGGCGACGAGCGGGCCGCTGAAGCCACCGCACAGGGGCGACCACACGCCTTGTCCGAAGCGCGCGACACCCAACGCCGACACACCGTTCAGGCCAGTGAAGCTGCCTGCAGCCACCAACGTGCCGTCCGCGCCGAACGCGAGTGCACGAGGAACGGCGCCGAGTCCCGCGGCGAGTGGCGACCACGACGTTCCATCCCATCGCGCGACGCGCACACCCGGCGTCGTGAACTCACCACCGACGACGAGGTCCCCGTTGCTGGCTTCGGCGATCGCATGAACGGGAGCCGGCAGCGAGATGGCGGTGAAGGTGCTGCCGTTCCATCGCGCGAGACCGGTCGCCGGCGAGCCGCCGATCGTGCGAAACGTCCCGCCGATCACGAGGTCTCCGTTCGACGCGACGAGCATCGCGAGGACGCCGAAGTCGAGCACGCCGAAGCTCACCCAGCCAGAGCCGTTCCAGCGAGCCAGTCCCGTTGTTGCCACGCCGCCGATCGTTTGAAAGCCACCCCCCGCCACGAGGTCGCCATTCGGGAGCACAGCGAGTGCGTAGACGGATGCATCGGCGCCGCTTCCCATCGATTGCCACGACGTGCCGTTCCAACGCGCGATGCTCGGCAACGGCGTCCCGCTGATGCCAGTGAAGTCACCGGCAGCGACCACGTCTCCGTTCTGGAGTTCGGCGAGTGCGCGGATCGGTGCGTCGAAGGTCTGGCCGAGCTGGGCCCAAGTCGCCCCGTTCCAACGCTCGACGACGAACCCTGCCGTCGGCGTCTGCGATGCCGCGAGCAGGTCGCCGTTCTGGGTGACCAGGAGCGCGCGCACGTTGTGCGGCCCCGGGCCGCCGAGAGGTGCGATCGCCCCGGTCACCGAGTCATAGGTCGCGAGGCCACCGGCGGCCGTCGTCCCGATCACGGTGAAACTGCCCCCGAGCACGACGACCGGCGCCTCTGGCCCCGCACCGTCGAGGTCGTGACGCACCGCGGCGTAGATCGTGCCGTTCGTGCCCGGAATGCCGGTCGAAGGCATCCGCGTGAGTCCACACTGCGCGGTAGCGAACTGGGTCAGCGCGAAGGCGCACAGCAACACCGAGGAGACCTGGCGCAGAAGAGCACATCGAGCCGGAGAACCGAGGATCTGAGGCATGTCAGGGAGATGGTCGGCTTCGAAGCGCCGTTCCCGAGCAAGGGCCGGGCCAACCATCGGCAGCAGAGTGTAAGCCGCACTACGCCGACCAGCGTGCCGTTCTCGCCGCGACCAAGAACGATCACCCCAGCAACCGCAGCACCGCGTCCTGCACCGCCGCACACGCGCGCCGCAGGTCCCATTCGCCGCGCGAACGTTCACCGCAGTAGTTGCTGATCGCGCGCACATGAAGCAGCGGCACCGAGAGCATGGCGCACACGTACGCCACCGCGGCACCTTCCATCGTCTCGATCGCCGCCTCGGTCCGCATTGCCAAGGCCGCCGACAGCGCCTCGGACCCACTGCAAGTGCTGACGGTGGTCGCAGACACCACCTCGACTTCGAGCACCCGCACAGCGGTGCGACTCGCCAGCGCATCGAGCCCGAACGGACCCATCGCGACACGATCCCTCGGTCCCAGCGACAGCGCCGACATGGACAAGAACCCGTCCGCCACGCCGACCCCTTCGTCGCCGAAGCCGTCGCGTTCGACCACCACCACCTCGCCGACCTGCAACTTCGAGTTCGACCGATGCCGCGCCGGATACGCCCCCGCGACGCCGAACAGCAGCACCCCCGCCGGCCGTGCCTTCGCGAGCCGCTGGCACAGGCTCACCGCCGCCGCGACCTTGCCGACGCCGAGCTGCACGGCGCCGTGCTTCAGCAACGCGTCGCCCTCAGCAGCGGCAGCGTAGACCGGCAGATAGCCGCGCAAGGAAGGGGCGTTCACGACGGAGCCTTGTAGCCGCAGGGCCGTCACGCGCAATGCAGCCCCTCCATGCCTAGACTGTTCGCCGCCATGTCGACCTGGCTTCTCACCCTCGCCTTCCTAGCGTTTCCGCAAGATCCCACGCCCGCTCCGCGCATCGAGTGGCAACGCTCGCTCGCCGACGCGCTGAACGTGCAACTGGCGAACGGCAAGCCGATCCTCATCTGCGTCAACGACGACGGCGAGCCGTTCTGCGAGCGCTTTGCCACCGAGACCTATCTCGACCCGTCGTTCGTGAAGCTGACCGAAGGCTACGTCTGCCTCGTCGCATCGCCGGTCCACCACAATCCCCGCGACTACGACAGTATGGGTCGGCGCATCGAGTGCCCGCGCTTCCCCGGCGTCACCTGCAGTGAGCACGTGAACGTCGAGCCGATGCTCTATGCCCGCTGGTTCAAGGAACAGCGCTACGCGCCGCGCCATGTCGGCGTCGACCAACAGGGCGCCGTGCTGTTCGACCACTTCCTCGATCGTTCGATGCAGGACGCGATCGACGACGTGCAGAAGCACAAGGGCAAAGTCGAGGTCGACCCGCCCGCGATCGACGTCGACCAGTTGCTGCACAGCAGCGACCAGCGGAGTCGCAACGAACTCGAACGCATCTACCGCACGGCCGACGCCCAGGGCCGCCGCCACCTGCTCGATCGCTGCGCCCTCGCCGGCAACTTCCCGATCGACGTGCTGCGCATGGCGCTGCGCGAAGACGATGCCGCGACCTTCCGCAAAGGTGCGATCGCACTCGCTGCCATCGCGATCCCGGAGTGTGCGATCGATCTCCAGGATGCGATTGCTCGGTGCGACGACGACGGCGTGACCAACTCGCTCGAAGGCACGCTGGCGCGCATCGCCGAGGGCGACAAGACTCTCGAACTCCTGGTCACCTGCCGCGAGGCCGGCCGCACCGGGGCGCTGCGAGCGAAGGACGTGACGTTCGCGGCAGTCGCAAATGCCGAGAGCGACCCGCTCGCGAGCAGCGAGCGCGACGTCGTCGAAGGCGAACTCGACGAGGCACTCGCGGCGCGCAAGAAGGCACCCGAGGACCCCGCTGCCAACCTGCGCGTGGCGCGCGCCAACCTGGCGCTCGGGCTGTTGCTGCTGTCGTCGCCGGGCACGACCGGAGCATTGCTACTGGAGGACGCGCGACGCGCGGCCGACCAAGTCGCGACTACGGACGGCAGCGACGCGCTCGCGGCAGCGGCGGTGCGCGCCATCGTCAGCTTTCGCCTCGGTGACGCGGCCAAGCTGCCGACCGACGCCATGGCGGCCGCGGCCCTCGCCAGCGCCAACACCACGAAGCTCTCCGACCGCCTCGGCCAAGAACTGCTGCGCGCGCTCAGTGCTGGGTGCATGCAGGTTGCCGTCGCCGAGCCGACGCCGCCACCCGAAACGCTCGTGACCGCGCTGCAGCACGCTGCGTTCGCCGCCTGCGCGTTGCTGCGCCATCCGCTGGCCACCGACCAGGACTTCGTCGACGGCGCCAACCGACTGTCGTTCCTCGGCCTTCGCCGCGAGGCGCAGGCGTGTCTCGCGGACGCCCTCGCACGCTTCCCGTCCGCCAACGTCGTGCACGAGGCCTTCCGCAATCGCATGCTGGTCGATCGCGGGGCGTACGCGCTGCTCGATCGCTACCGCGCGCTCACGGCTGCGGCCAGCGACGTTCCGGTAGCAGAATGGTTCAGCGGCTACGCGGCGCTGGTCTGTGCCGAACTCTACGTGACCGACAAGGAGCCCCTAAGCGCGCTCGCCGCCTACGACCTCGCGATCGCGAGCTTCGCGGCGAGTGCGCGTGGCAGCGCCGACTTCAAGGACTCGGCCGACCACTTCGCCGTGCTCGCGCACGCTGGCGCGGCCCTGATCCTCCACGCGTCCAAAGACCACGAAGCAGCAGTAAGGCACCTCGTGACCGCGAAGCAGCTGCGACCTCTGAGCATGAGCGACAAGGACGGCCTGCAGCGCACCCCCGAAGCGATCCTTCGCCGCGTGCAGCGCGAGTTGAACGAACTCGGCAAGGCCGGGTTGGCGGCTCGCCTCGACGGCTGAGCCGCGAACACGCGTTCGCACTCGCGTGCATGGACGCTCCTCGCGGCGCGGCCTACTGTGCTGCGCCCATGCGCCGCCTGCTCCTCATCTCCAATTCGACGATGCACGGCCGCACCTACCTCGAGCACGTGCGAGAGGCGTTGAAGGATCACCTGCATGGCTGCCGGTCGATCCTGTTCGTGCCCTGGGCACTGCAAGACCACGAGGCCTACGCCGACAAGGCCGCGGCGGCCTTCGCCGAACTCGGCATCCGCTTGCAGTCGATCCACCGCGAGGACCACGCGCTCGCCGCGATCGGGAGAGCTGACGCGGTGTTCGTGGGCGGCGGCAACACCTTCCGCCTGCTCGATCGGTTGCACACCACCGGCGCCGCAGCCGCGATCGCCGCGCGCGCCAACAAGGGTATGCCTTACGTCGGCAGCAGTGCTGGCACCAACGTCGCGACGCTGTCGATCCGTACCACCAACGACATGCCGATCGTCGAACCGAGGACGTTCACCGCCCTCGGACTCGTGCCGTTCCAGATCAACCCGCACTACCTCGACGCCGATCCACGCAGCACGCACATGGGCGAGACGCGCGAAGAACGTCTGCGCCAGTTCCACGAAGAGCACGACACTCCGGTCCTCGGTCTGCGCGAAGGCGGCTGGCTCGATGTCCGCGGCGCAGCCATGCGACTGTGCGGCTCGACCACGGCGCGCCTGTTCTGCCGCGGCGAGGCGCCGCGCGAACTCGACCCCGGTTCCGATCTCTCCTTTTTGCTGTCCCCTGCCCCTGCGAAGTGAAGGCCACACGATCATGCGAAGCCTGTCCCCGTCCGCGCTTGCACTGGCGGCGCTGCTCACCGCGGCGTGCCACACGCCCAGCCCGGCGGCGCCGACTGTCACCGCTGCCGAGTTGCAGTCGACCATCCGATTCCTGTCGAGCGACCTGTT
>CAMBXM010000001.1 GCA_945871815.1 Singulisphaera sp. GP187 | reverse complement strand
CACTGTTGTTGATCATGAAGCCCTTGTTCCTCACCTTGTTCGCCGCGGCCCTAGTTACGACCGTGGTGGCCCCCTCGACTCTGCTGGCGCAGTCTCCAGAGGAGCAGATCAAGAGCCTCAGTTCGGAGGCTGACAAGCTGCAGGACTTGGCGATTGCGGCCCGCGACAAGCTGCTTCGGCCGGTCAAGGTGAACGGCGTCGCGCTCGACCCGCGAATCGTCAAGCGCGAGGCGATCTACCTCACCGGCGGCAAGCTGGTCGAAGCCAAAGTCGCCGACTTCTTCATCCTGGAAGAGGTGAAGAAGCAGTTGGAGTCAGGTCAGCGCCGCGCCGAGGACTTCGTCGTGTCCGACGAGGAAGTGATGGTCGAGCTGGAGCCAAAGATGAACCAGTTCGCCGTCGAGCATCCGGGCGTCGATTTCTGGGAGGTCGTGCGCACCCAGTATGGGCTCAACCGCGAGACCTTCTTGCAGCAGCGTCGCCAGGCGATCGTGTTCGACCGCGTGTTCTTCCCGGGCTCGGTGAAGACGTGGCCGCAGATCACCAAGGAGGCGATCATGTCCAAGACCAACAACAGCCAAGGACAGCAGTTCTTGGACCAGCTGGAGAAGACGGGCGATCAGGTCGACGAGAAGGGCAACCCGAAGCCGCTGCCTGAGTTCTGGATGACAATGATGCGCCAGTTCGTGCAGCAGGGCCTGCGCAACTGGAGCGAGATCAAGTACGCGAGCAACGGTCTGCCGGCGGAGATCGTCTTGTCGGTCAACGGGTTGCCGTGGCCGACAGAGGACGCCTACGAGTTCATCCGCAAGGGCCTGTTCGTGCAGGACATCGAGCGCGCGATGCAGGAAGTGATCGCCCGCGAAGCGCTGCGCCAGGAGTTGGTGAAGCGGGACGTCTGGGTCACCGACGAAGAGTTCCAAAAGCGCTACGACGAGTACCGCCAGCCCTACGACACGACGCCGTTCACGGTCGAAGTGATTGCCACCAAGTTCAAGGGCTACCCCTGTCTCGAGGCCTTCCGTTCGCGCTGGCGCCTGATGACGTCGTACAACGACATGATCAAGGCCGAGCTGACCGACGAAGCGCTGCAGGCCTACGCCGACAAGCGCGCAGGCTTCTTCGGTGACGGCAGCGTCAATGTCGAGGTCATCCAGTTCCTGGCTCGCGACATCCAGACGATGGCGTGGCAGTCGGACGGTATGCAAAAGGCCAAGGAGCGTTGCGAGGCGGTGTTTGCGTCCCTCGAGAAGGGCGAGACGACCTTCGACGAAGCTCTCAACAAGCGCGGTGAGTTCATCATCAACGACGAGAAGCGCGGTCGCTTCGGCTTCTTGCCGCTCAACCAGGTCCGCCAGCAGTTGCGCGAGAATGAGTTCAGCGAGCTCCTCGATGGCTACTCGGTCGCGAGCTACCTGTTCTTCGATGCCGAGATCGGCAAGACGGTTGGCCCGATCAAGGGCCCTGATGGCTGGTTCATCGCCCGCGTCAACTCGCGCACGCCGCCGAAGAAGCGCATGGACATGAAGAGCGACCGCGACAAGGAGCTCGTGCGCGAGGATTACCTCAGCTATCGCTTCATGCAGTGGGCCAACGAAGTGATTCAGAAGGCAGTCATCGAGTAAGGTCGCGCGGGTGACCGCCGAACCGCAGCGCAAGTTAGAGCCGACGACGTTCCGGACCCTGCTGGTTCGAATCTGGGGAGCCGTGCTCGCGCACAAGAAGCTGGTCGCTGCGGCGATCGGCTTCGGGCTGCTCGAAGCCGTGTTCACGAAGGCGCCCTTTCTTCTCGTCGATCCGCTGATGCGCGCCATGGGTGCGCAAACCGGTGGTTCCGCGCCCGATGCGCCGATCGACCCGGATTCGAGCTTCAGCGATCGTTTTGCCGCCTGGTTCAGCGGGCACGCGGACACCATCGGCGGTTGGTTTGGCCGCGATGGGGCTTCTGCTGGCGGCGCCGCGATGAACCTAGTGATCGCGTCGGCGCTGCTGGCCGCGATCAGCGGCATCGTAGGCGGCCTCTGCATCTACGGGGTGCAGCTGACGTCGCGCTTCTTCGCCATCAAGATGGTGGCTGATTTGCGGTGCGCAATCGCCAAGCACATCCTCTCGCTACCGCTCCGCTACTTCGGCCAGCGTCGGATGGGCGAGTTGATCAGCAACGTGACCAACGATGCGCAGGTTCTCCAGCGTGCGTTCGAGCTCGCCAGCGACAACGTGATCGTCGATCCGTTGATGATCTTGGGCAACGTCGCCGTCATCGCGGTGGTGATGCCAAAGGCGCTCTTCGTCCTGGTCCTGCTGATCCCCTTGATGGCGGTGCCGATGTATCACGCGGGCCGCAAAGTTCGCAAGCGGAGCAGTCGGACACTCGAGGCCATGGGCGGTGCCACCGAATCGATGAACCAGATCCTATCTGGCATCCGGACCGTGAAGGCGTTCCGGCTCGAGGGTGAACGGCTGCGCGAGTACGAAGAGCAGAACGCGACTTTCCTGGAGCGCACCGTGCGGATGTTGCGGGCGAAGGCGATGTCGATGACGCAGACCTTCCTGGGCTACCAGATCGGCTTCGGCGCCTTGATGATGCTCCTTGGCTACTTCGTGTTGGTGACTGGTGAAGTCAAGTTCAGTGCCGTCGCGACCGTGATGCTGCCGCTGTCAACCACCTACCAGCACGTGAAGCGGCTGACACGCAGTTACAACACGTTGATGGAGTCGGTGAGCGCGCTGGATCGCATTGAGCTGATCCTGCAGGAGCGCGTCGACGACGGCGACTCAGGCGGTGCGCCACTTTCGCAACTGCGCGGTGAGGTCGAACTCGAGGATGTCTGGTTCTCGTACGGCGACGAGCCCGTGCTGCGCGGCGTGAATCTCAAGGTGAAGCCCGGCCTCACGGTCGCGCTCGTCGGACCGTCCGGCGCAGGCAAGTCGACGACGCTCGACTTGCTGATGCGATTCCACGACCCGAAGCAGGGGCGCGTCCTCGTAGATGGCAAGGACCTGCGCACGGTTTGCATGGACGACTACCGCAAGCACACTGCGGTCGTGAGTCAGCAGCCATTCCTGTTCAACGCGTCGATCCGTGACAACATCGCTTACGGCAAGCCAGGTTGCACCCAGACGGAGATCGAGGAGGCCGCCAAGGCCGCCAACATCCACGACTTCATTCAGAAGATGCCGCAGGGCTACGACACACTCGCGGGCGAGCGTGGCTGCAACCTGTCCGGTGGTCAGATGCAGCGAATCACGATTGCGCGCGCCATCGTGCGCGACCCAGCGATCCTGTTCCTCGATGAGGCAACATCGAGTCTCGACTCGGAGAACGAGGAGTTGGTGCAGCGGGCGCTCGACAATCTGCGCCGCGGACGAACTTCGTTCGTCATCGCGCACCGCCTCTCGACGATCTCGTCGGCCGACCTCATCGTGGTGATGGAGCAGGGCCGCATCGTCGAGATGGGCACACACGAAGAGTTGGTGGCGCGCGGCGGCAGTTACAAGCGTATGCGCGATCTACAGACGGCCTGAGCTCGATCGCGCCCGTCAGCCGAGCAGCGCCACGACGGTGGCCCGGATGGCCAGCTGGTTGCCGATAGCGTCGAGGCCTTCCGCTGACTTGCCTTTCAGGTTGACGCGATCCGGATCGACGGCGAACAACTGGGCTAGGCGAGCGCGCATCGCCGCGCGATGCGGCTTCAACCGCGGCAATTCAGTCTCCACGACCACGTCGATGGAACGCACCGACAGGCCCTTTTCGCGCACCAACTCCATCGCGCGCGCGCAGAACTCGGCGGAATCACGCCCGCGGTTCTTCGGGTCGTTCTCAGGGAACAGGGTGCCCAGATCATCGAGTCCGGCGGCGCCAAGTACCGCGTCGACCGCCGCATGCAGTACGACGTCGCCGTCGCTCACTGCCTGTGGGCCTCGTTCGCAGTCAATGAGGACACCGGCGAGCACGCATGGTCTGCCGGGTTCGAGGCGGTGAAGGTCGATGCCGAGGCCGATGCGAAGGTCGGTCATGAGTACGGGTCGAAGTTGCGCAAGAGGGCCTCGGCAATCGCGAGGTCTGCCTTCTGCGTGATCTTGAGGTTCTGCGGTGAGCCAGTAACGACCGCCACGCGGCAGCCGATTGCTTCCGCCAGCGAGACGTCGTCGGTTGCCTCGAAGTTGACTGCGCGCGCGTGGTCGAGGGCCTCCACGAGGATGTCGCGGCGGAGCACCTGTGGCGTCTGGGCGCAGAACACGCCGGTTCGGTCGATGGTCGCTTCGACGAGCCCGTGCGCGTTCACGCGTTTCAACGTGTCCGGCGAGGGGATCGCCAGCAGGGCCGCGCCGACTTCGGCGGCACGGCGGAGGCACTCGCGCGCGGCCGCGATTGGAAACAACGGACGGGCCGCATCGTGGATCAGCACGAGTTCGCAGTCTTTGCTCGCGGCCGCGAGGCCGTTCTGCATCGACTGCTGGCGTGTGTCGCCACCGTCGACGAAATGCGCGCCAAGCGCGGCTAGCGGTTCCGTCAGCGGCCGCAGATGCGTCGCTCGGTCCTGCGCCGAGACCAACACGATCAGTTCGCCCTGGTCCATTGGACAGAGCTGGCGCAGTCGTTCGGCAGAGCGCAGGAGCAGAGTCTTGCCGCCAAGCGACAGGAACGCTTTCGGGACCTCGCCACCGAAACGCGTGCCGCGGCCGGCGGCCAACAGCAAGAGTGCGACCTTCACGCAGTGCACGCTACGGCGTGCGGTCGACGCTCGCTACCATGCCGCCGTGGCGGTGATCCGGATCTTGGGTATCGACCCTGGCACGCAGGTAGTCGGATTCGGCTGTCTCGAGCTGCAGGTCGAGGCGGCGCGCGAAGTCGGGGGCGCCAGGCCGCTCGCCCTGAGAGCCAGTAACGTCGTGCGCGCTGGCGGCGGTACTGGCTTGCGGCCTGTTGACTGCGGCGTTCTGCGTCTGGGCGGACGTGCGCACACTGTGCCGGAGCGCCTCCGAGCCCTGGCAGATCAGTTTCGAGAACTGGTTCATCGGCTGCAGCCGCATGAATTGGCGCTCGAGGAAGCGTTTTGCGGCAAGAGCGTGCAGTCGGCTCTGCGCATTGGCGAGGCCCGCGGGGTGGTTCTGGCGGAAGCATCGCGGGCCGGGCTGGGTATCCACGAGTACGCGCCCGCGCGCATCAAGCGCTGCGTCACGGGTCGTGGCGATGCGACCAAGGACGTCGTCGCCGACATGGTGCTGCGGCAGTTGGGTCCCGCTACGTCCAGCATGACACCCTCGCTCGGATCGCTGCCTCGAGACGCGTCGGACGCACTCGCGGCGGCACTGACGCGCGTCGAAGAGCGTCGGTCGCCACTGCTGCAGATCGCGGTCAATCCGCTGCTCGCGGGCGAACTGGGGGAGGATCGTCCTCGGGGCGATCGACGCCGCTGACGGTGGCTTCTGCGCCTCGTTGACGGCCTCTGCGCTAGGCACCCTTGACGACTCGGCGTCGCGGCAACGCAGTCGAATCACGGGATTCGGTGTCGTCGGCAGTCCGGGATCTCGACTCGTGCGCCGGGCGCTCGGCGACGGCGCCGCTTTTGGACATGGTGCCAGCGTGCAAACTTCGAAGCGGCGAGGCTCCCTGTGCTCTTGCTTTTTGCCGGCGCCGCACGTGCAATCTCGCCCTGTCGGCAGGCTCCAGATCTCCGAGGTCGGTTGCAGCGAGTGGCTCAGGCGGTGAGCCACAGCACCCGTTCTCGGCAGGTCAATACAGCCGACAGACCTGCAAACAGAGGTCGATCTCGTTCCGTTTCGATGGCGGTGCCGACGAGGCTCGCAATCGTGCGTGCGAGTTGCAGTGCGGCAGCCGCAGTGTGTGGTAGCGCCATCGGAGGGATGTAGATGATCCGTGGACCTGTGTTGCCGTTGTTGCGAGACGGTTTGTGGCGGCTGCTCAAGCAGCGAACGGCACTGTTTGAGCGCGGTCTCCGGCTGGTCGCCGAGCAGGTCGAGTTGGGCACCGGCGAACTCGCACCGGTCGATGGCCTGATGCGGGATGCTGGTGGTGCGCCGGTGCTCGTGTTCACCACGGACGACCGCGAAACAACCCTGCCAGCACGCGTGCTCGCGGCATACGTCTTCTGGGTCCGAAACGCTGATGGCATGGCTCGGGCGCTGCCTGAGGCTGATCTGCGCGAGGCCGCGCGCTGCCGAGTGTTGATCATCGGCTCGCGACTTCGCGAGGAAACGGTGCAAGCCCTAGTGCAACTGCAGCTGGGCGCACTCGAGATTGTCGAGGTCGACACGTTCCGACTGGGTGCGCATGAGCGCTCCGGCGGTCAAGAGCGAGTCGTCGTCCATGCCGTTCATGGTCGCAGCGCCGGCGGATCGGCCATCGACGGCGGTGTTTCGGCGGCTGCGCGGGAGCATCTTACGGCGTTCCAGCAGATGGTCGGCCGACTTGACGCCAAGATCCTGGTCGAGGGCGATCGCTTCTCGCGGCGTGCCTCGTTCGAGGGGCACATGCTGGGGGAGTGCTGGTTCAGCGATGATGCAGTTCAGGCCCTCGTGGCAGGGGGCACGACGCAGCGCGTCGACAAGCCGGCGGATGTGAGAGCCGTGGTCGATCAGCTGGCGCGGCGCTACCTGGATCTTCAGGGCGTGCGAGCCGACGAGGGCAAGAGCAATGGCGCATCGGTGGCCGACACCGAGGACGAGCCGCAGCAGGCCAGCGATGGCCTCGAGGCTGTACGGGCGAGTCTCCGCGCCGCTCGGCTGACTCGAGAGGAGCGCGAGGCCCTGCACGAAGTCACACTCGACCGCGATGAGGAGGAGCGGGCAGGCGACAGCTGACGCCTGATCGGGCGGCAGCGAGTCGCGCCTCTGATGGACCACGAACTCGAGCCCTTCGAATCGATCGGACGCCGCCTCGTGCAGCGATTGCTGCACCGTCGGCCGGTGGCGTCGCCCATTGAGCGATCGGAAGCTCGCGTCGTGGCGGTGGCAAGCGGGAAGGGCGGCACAGGCAAGTCGTTCCTGGTGACCAACCTCGCGGTCGCGCTGCATCGGTCAGGGCGTCGTGTTGCCGTGGTCGATTGCGACTTTGGACTCGGAAACGCGCACCTCCTCTTCGGCGTCAATCCGCGTTACTCGCTGCACCACCTGCTGACGGGGATGACGGCATTGTCCGAGGTCATGATGTCGACCCCCTACGGCCCCGATCTGGTCGCCGGCGGTTCGGGCATCAGCAGTCTCGCAGAGTTCGGGGAGAGCCAGTTTGTGCAGTTGGCGCGAAGCCTCGGTGCCATCGCCCGAGACCACGACGTGGTACTGCTCGACTGTGGCGCTGGCATCTCGACGCAGTCGCTGTTGACCATCCTCGGGGCGGAGCTGTTACTGCTGGTGACCAACCCAGAGATTGCGGCGCTGACCGATGCCTACGCGCTGGTGAAATGCCTGTCTCGCCACGAACGGTGCCCCGATGTGCACTTGGTCGTCAATCGGGTGATCGAGGCCGGTCAGGGGCGGCCAACCTTCGACCGTCTGGCGGCGGTGACGCGCCGCTTCATCGGGCGTTCCTTGCACTACCTTGGTGAGGTCACCGAGAACCCTGCAGTTTCACATCGCCGTCTTGGCCAGCCCCCGTTGATCGTCAGTCATCCGGAATGCAACGAAGCGATGGCGATCTGTTCGATCCTGAACGGCTTGGAGCTGGCCGCGGGGCCGCTGACGGCCGGCCTGCCGAGCCAGGGGGAGGGCGTCGAACGCCGGTTCCTCCGCCAACTGCTGAACCGGTAGCTGGCGCCAACCTTCCTTGGTCGCGCCGCCGGTTGCTGCTCCGATGTTGGGCGGCCTTGACCTTGGTGCTGCTCGTGCGCGCGTTTGCTTGGGGGATGCTGTTGCCGCGCGCGCACGATCGAGGCCTGCAGGCTGCTGAACCAATCACGATCGATGTCAACCACGCGAGCCTGGGCGAACTGACGGCCTTGCCAGGCATTGGGCCATCGCGGGCCCGGAGCATCGTACTGTTCCGGCTCCGGCATGGTCCATTCGCATCCGTCGACCAAATCGCCGCGGTCGACGGTATTGGCTCCGACACGGTGGCCGAGCTCCGGCCTTACGCGGTCGCGCTGCCGATCGACAGCCGTCGCTAGGGCGCGACTCCAGCGCTGCGGCTGACCTTGGTTTGGTGTAGCCTGCGCGCCGATGGACCGCGAACTGGTGACCTTGGACGAGTGCGTGCGACGCGCGCTGGTCGAGGACCTGGGAACATTCGAACTCGACGCCGACGCCGACGTCACGAGTCGCTTGTCCGTTTCTGCCGGGCTCCGCGGCGAAGCTCGCGTCACTGCAAAGGCGTCGGGTGTGCTCTCGGGTCTCGACTGCGCGGTAGCAGCATTCCGAGCGCTTGATCCGCAGTGCGTTGTCGTCATCGAACGAGACCATGGCGACGCCGTTGCTCCTGGCGATCTGGTGCTCAAGGTGTCGGGCCGCATGCGGGCACTCCTAGCTTCGGAGCGCACCGCGCTCAACTTCTTGCAACGGCTCTCGGGCATCGCGACATTGACCGCGAACTTTGTCGCAGCGGTAGCGGGCACCGACACGAAGATCTTGGATACGCGCAAGACGACCCCTGGCCTGCGCGCGCTGGAGAAGCGCGCGGTGCTCGCGGGCGGCGGCAAGAACCACCGCATTGGCCTCTTCGATCAGGTGCTGTTGAAGGAGAACCACTTTGCCTGTGCAAGGCCGCTAACCTACTCCGACGTCGTCCGCCGATGCGTCGCGGGACAGTCTGCGCCTGTCGTTGCCGAGGCGCAGACGCAGGAAGAGGCCGTCGAAGCGGTCCGGGGTGGTGCCAGCGTCGTCCTACTCGACAACTTCGCCGCCGGCCCAGGGTTGCAGGCCGCCGTGCGCGCCGTTCGTGCAGCTGCTACAGCGATGGGCGTGCCCATCGAAGTCGAGGCCTCCGGGGGGATTCGAATCGAGAACGTTCGTGCGTTTGCCGTGTGTGGTGTCGATCGCATCTCGATCGGAGCGCTTACTCATTCTGCGCCAGCACTCGACCTGTCTATGCTGGTCGAGGAGCGCCGATGACCTCCGATGGACCGCTGAGGTTCAAGCCCGACGCGGGCGCGTTGCGCTCCATTCGTCGAGGCTCGCGGGAGATGGCGGAACGACTCGGTGCGCCGGAAGCGATGTGCGACATTGTTGCGCTGGTGGTCGATGAGTTGGTCAACAACGCGATCGAACACGGCGCGTCGTACCGCCGCCTTGGTGCTGATTTGAGCGTGGGAGTCGCGATGGACCGCGGCCGTGTCTGCGTTGAGTTCATCGATCCGGAGATGCCCGATCAACATGTGCAAGGGCTTGCTGCCGCCCTCGCGGCTGCTGGCAATGGCATGCCGTCGCTCGAGAGCGAACGTGGGCGCGGGCTGTTCCTCATCGCAATCTACATGGAGGAGGTGCGGGTTGCGATCGCACCAGGCGGGGGCCTTCAGTTGATCGGTCGGCTGGCGCCAGGCTGAGCCGTGCGACTGTTGGGGTCATTCTTGAGGATATGGGCGAGGTTGCCCTCGAGAGTTCGCTGGAGTGGCGTCTTCGCCGAAATGGGACTGCTGTGGTTCCTGTCGTCGCGCACTCCACTTGTGTCGGCTGCCACAAACGCTGGTGCCATGTTGCACAACGCGGCGCACGTCGTGGCCTATGCGGCCTTGGGTGCCATGGCCTTGCTGGCGCAAACTGGCACTAGAGCTTCGCTGCCCCGCCAGCGATGGGTCGCCATCTTGATGGCCTCTGTCTACGGAGCTGTCGACGAGCTGCACCAGGGTTACGTTCCTGGTCGAGTACAGTCTCTCTCGGATTTCGGCTCAGATCTTTGCGGAGCGCTCTGTGGGGTCTTGCTGGTCCAGAGTATTCGGAGCGGCGAACCCAGGTGGGCGAGGCTTGCTTGGGCAGCGCTGGTTGGTGGCATCGGCTGCGTCACCCTGGCGACGTTCACCGATTGGTGACTGGGGCTCGGTGTTCGGGATTGGTGGTTGTCCTGCGGTTTGGACAATCAGGTGGCCGAGATTGCATCTCGGGCCGCGCCAAGCGTCCTTGAGCAACGGCCATCCGAGCGATCTCGCTGAGTTCGGCATGGTTCACGCAAGCAAGTTGGTCATGTTCCTTCTGGGACTCGCTGCCGTGGCGCCGGCGCAGTTTCGAATCGAGGCAAGTCTCCAGCGCCGGGTTCAGGGGGGGCTGCAGTTCGGTGCGCACTGCGCGCCGGTGGTCCGCGGCAATGGCGACCGGGCCCGCGATCGCTGCGACGAGCGGACTCCCCGTCGCGGTCGCTGGGAGACTGTCTGCGAGCAGGTCTGGGTGGAAGGCTACTGGCGCGAGGAGCACGAGCCGGCTCGTTACGGCTGGCTTTGCGACCCCTGTGGGCATCGCCACTGGGGGGTTGTCGAGCCCGAGCGGTGCCAGCGAGTGTGGGTGCCAGGACGTTACGAGAGCAGGCATCGGCGGGTGTGGGTACGCTGCTGATCGTCGTGGTTCGCGCGGGAGAGGAGGAACAATGGAGCGGGCGCCGTGCAGGCGCCCGCAGTCGTTCGTGGCGCCGGCTTCGCGCCTTCGCTATTCAGGAGCCCATGACCGACCGCGGTGACCGCTTCGACCACCCGCTGATCGAGCGCTACGCCAGCAAGGACATGGCTGGCCTCTTCTCGCCGCGAATGCGGCATGGGACTTGGCGCGACCTCTGGATCGCGCTCGCACAGACCGAGAGCGAACTCGGTTTTCCTGTCACGCAAGAACAGGTCGCGGAGTTGCGGCATCACCGCGACACCTTCGACTGGGATCGTGTCGCCGAGTTGGAGAAGGAGTTGCGTCACGACGTGATGGCTCACGTGCATCACTATGGCGAACTCGCACCGAAGGCTAAGCCCATCATTCACCTCGGTGCCACGAGCTGCTTCGTCACAGACAATGCCGACCTGATCGTCTATCGCAAGGCGCTCGAATTGGTCGAGCGGCGGCTTTGTGCGGCGCTGGCGGCGCTGCGAGACTTCGCCGTGCGCTACCGCGATCTCCCATGTCTCGGCTACACCCACTTCCAGGTTGCGCAGCCAGTCACCGTCGGCAAGCGAGCGTGTCTCTGGGCGCAGGACTTCATGCTCGACCTCGACGAAGTGCGTCGCATCATTGCTTGGCTGCCGTTTCGTGGCGTCAAAGGGACAACTGGTACGCAGGCGACCTTCTTGGCTCTCGCCGACGGCGACCACCAGAAGGTCGAGGAACTTGACCGTCGGGTCACTCGCGCGATGGGCTTTGCTCGCTCGATTCCAGTCAGCGGCCAGACCTACACTCGCAAGCTTGACTGGACCATCCACCAGTCCCTGAGCGCTGTGGCGCAGTCGGCGAGCAAGTTCGCGACTGACCTGCGACTGTTGTCGCACGAAGGCGAGATCGAGGAGCCCAGCGAGTCGAAGCAGGTCGGCAGTTCGGCGATGGCCTACAAGAAAAATCCGATGCGCAGCGAGCGCGTATGCTCGCTTGCTCGCTACGTGATTGAGGCTGCCAACACCAGCGCGCACACGGCCAGCACGCAGTGGCTCGAGCGCACGCTCGACGACTCGGCGATTCGCCGGATCGCGTTGCCGGAGAGTTTCCTATGCATCGACGGCATCTTGTCCCTCGTGCAGAACGTCAGCCAAGGGCTCGTCGTGTTCCCCAAGGTCATCGAGAAGAAGCTCCGCGAGCAGTTGCCGTTTCTCGCGACCGAGGAGATCTTGATGGCTGGCGTGCGCGCCGGCGGTGATCGACAGGACCTTCACGAACGCATCCGTGTACATAGCCGTGCGGCGGCTCATGCGGTCAAGTCCGAGGGGAAAGCCAACCCGCTGTTAGAACTAGTGGCTGCCGACCCCGCGTTCGCGAGCATCCGAACGCAGTTGCCAAGCTTGCTTGATGCCTCGCGCTTTATTGGCCGATCACCGCAGCAAGTCGATGCCTTCGTGCGCGACGAACTGGAGCCCAGGCTTCGTTCCGCGGTTGCCATCGCGGGCGACGAGATCCGCGTGTGAGTTACATGCGTGACGGCGCCCTGGCAGGGATGGCGCTGATAGCGGTCGGCTGCAGGTGCCCTGAATCCAAACCGATGTCCCCGGCCATCGATGGAGTTGCGGCAGTGACTGGTGAGTTGGTCGGCAGTGTGGAGATGTTCGAGCCAAGGCTCGCCGACCACATCGATCCGTCCGCTCGGTTCGAGAAGTTGGCTACCGGATTCCGCTGGTCCGAGGGCCCCGTTTGGGACCGTCGCTCAAGCTCCATTTGGTTCTCGGATGTGCCACGCAACATGGTCTTCTGCTGGTCAGAGCGCGGCGGCCTGTCTGTGCACATGCGACCCAGTGGCTTCCGGGCTGCGACCGAATACAGCGAGGAGCCGGGCTCGAACGGGCTTCAGATCGATCGTGAAGGTCGGCTCGTGCTGTGCGAACACGGCGATCGGCGCGTCGGTCGCATCGAGCCCGATGGCCGTCATGTGACGCTGGCGGATCGATTCGACGGCAAGCGCTTCCACAGTCCCAATGACCTGGTCGTTCGTCGAGACGGCTCCATCTACTTCACGGACCCGCCCTATGGCTTGCCCGGGAAGCTGACCGATCCGCTGTGTGAGTTGCCCTTCTGCGGGGTCTACCTGCTGCGTGTCGACCTTGCCGGTGTTGCCGAGGTGGTGTTGCTCGCGAGCCACCTTACCTTTCCAAACGGCATTGCCCTCTCGCCCGACGAACGCATCCTCTATGTGGCGATCTCCGATCCGAATGCGATGCGCATTGTCGCGTTCGATGTCGCCCCCGACGGCACGACCTCGGGCGAGCGTGTCTTTTTCGACGCGATGCCGCTGCGGGGTTCGGGCAACAAGGGCTCGACCGACGGCCTGAAGATCGCTCGCGACGGTACTCTCTTCGCCACTGGCCCAGGCGGCGTGCTCGTCATCGAGAAGGATGGAACTCTGCTCGGCAGGTTGCGCACGGGCGAAGCGACCGCCAACTGCGCGTGGGGCGACGACGGTAGCACGCTCTATGTGACGGCTGACATGCACCTGCTGCGCATTCAGACCCGAACCAAGGGGGCAGGTTTTTGAGTTACGGTTCGTCGCGGTGCGCGCGCGTGCGAGAAGGGCGCCGCGGTGCCGTCGGTTCGGGAGGGGGTTCGTAGCGACGCAAGAGCCACCAGGCGATGGCGCCGCCGGCCACGTTCAGCGCGAAGTCGCGCGCGCAGTCGAACTGGTCGAGTTCGCCGCTCGGGAACAAGAACTGCATGATCTCGTGGCCGGATGAGATACACACCGGCACGAGGCAGGCGATGGTGACCAGCTTGCGGTACGACTGCTGCAGCCCAGCAGAGGTGCCTTGCAGCAATAGCATCGTGAACATCGAGGCGCAGACCAGGGTGAGCCAGTGCAGCCCCCAATCGCGCATTGGTTGGTGCCACGGTCCAAACCAGTAGTTGTCGATCGCGAGGCAGATCACGCCGGTGGCGGTTCCCACTGTCAGCTGGACGAACGTGTGCCGACGCATCGCAGCGCCGATGTTGGGCCCCACCAGGTGTCGGGTCAACGTCGGTGCTGTGGCATCCGCGGTGCTCCCGATCCTGTCGAGGTCACGGGCAGTAGCGTGCGCGTTGCGCGTGGGCCATCGTGGTCCACTCGACGCCCTCGGTCCAGCGGCAGCGCGTCGCGAGGCCAGGACGTGTCCTCAACCTCGGCAACGAGATTGCGCAAGCGAACCCGGGGCGCGTTCGCTCCCTAGGCGCCACCGTCGGTCAGTTGGCCCTGGCGCACCGGCTCCTGGCCGGCCATCGCGGTGGGACAAGGCGGAACAGAGGATGGCCTCCTGTCGACAGTTGTTGTTGTTGGGGGCGGCCCGATCCGGGCGGGCGGCGGCTAGCATCCGCAGGCGACGGCGCTGGCAGGCGGGCAGGTTGCCCCTGCATCAGGGCCGCCTACCGCCGCTCCCGAGTGTCTGGCAGTCTGACAGCAGTTCGGATGTTGGTGCCAATTTGGCGGAATGTCTGGTCGCGATCAATGGCCAGCTTGCGTCCTTAGTTCCGTTGTGATCGTCACTTGGCACGTCCAAGACAGTACGGCACGAATGGTGCACATGGCAAGGCTCGTCGGCGTCGGTAGGCGACGTGCTTTCCACAGGAGGTATGTGATGGACATGCAGAAGCTCACGCAGAAGTCGCAGGAAGCCCTGCAGCAGGCCCAAGCCAAAGCAGTCACCTTTGGTCACCAACAAACTGGTTGCGAGCACTTGTTGTTTGCACTGCTGGAGCAATCCGACGGTCTCGTACCGCGCCTCCTGCAGCGCATGAACGTGCCGACCGATCAGCTCCTTGCCGGCATCGAACAAGAGTTGCGCAAGCGGCCACGGCTGTCGGGGCCTGGTTATCAGCCAGACAAGATCTTCCTCGACCAGGACTTGGCACAGGCGCTGACGGTTGCCGAGCAGCAGGCCGCGACGATGAAGGACGAGTACGTGTCGGTCGAGCACTTGTTCTTCGCCCTGCTACAGGGGAGCAAGGGCAGTCTGCGCGACTTGCTCAAGAAGCTGCGTGTCGATGAGGCAGCGTTTCTCAACGCGCTCAAGGAAGTGCGCGGCAACCAGCGAGTCCAGAGCGCAACTCCTGAGGCGACCTATGAGGCGCTCGGTAAGTACGGACGCGACCTCGTGCAGATGTGTCGCGAGAACAAGCTCGACCCCGTGATCGGCCGCGACGAAGAAATCCGTCGAGTGATCCGGATTCTGTCGCGGAAGACCAAGAACAACCCTGTCTTGATCGGCGAGCCGGGTGTCGGCAAGACTGCGATCGCAGAAGGTCTTGCACAACGCATCGTGCGCGGCGACGTGCCCGAAGGCCTCAAGGACAAGACGGTGTTCGCGCTCGACATGGGTAGTCTCGTCGCCGGCGCCAAGTACCGCGGCGAGTTCGAGGAGCGCCTCAAGGCCGTGCTTGCCGAGATCAAGAGCAGCGAAGGCAAGATCCTGCTGTTCATCGACGAACTGCACACGATCGTCGGCGCCGGCAAGGCCGAAGGCGCGATGGACGCCGGGAACATGCTGAAGCCGATGCTCGCGCGCGGTGAATTGCACTGCATCGGGGCCACAACGCTCGACGAGTACCGCAAGTACATCGAGAAGGACCCTGCCCTCGAGCGGCGTTTTCAGCCAGTGTTGGTCGAGCAGCCGAGCGTCGAAGACACGATTTCCATCTTGCGAGGTCTCAAGGAGCGCTTCGAAGTGCATCACGGCGTCAAGATCCACGATGCCGCGCTCGTCGACGCAGCGGCGTTGTCACACCGCTACATCACCGAGCGCTTTCTGCCGGACAAAGCCATCGACCTCGTCGACGAGGCTTGCGCGATGATCCGGACTGAAATCGACTCGTTGCCGACCGAACTCGACACGGTCAGTCGCCGCGTCATGCAGTTGCAGATCGAGGAAACGGCCCTTGCCAGGGAGAAAGACGTCGCGAGCAGGTCGCGGTTGCACGAGCTCAAGAAGGAGATGGAGGAGCTGCGCGGGAAAGCTGATTCGATGCGCGCGCAGTACGAAGCCGAGAAGAAGGCAATCGGCGGCGTTCGTGCGCTGCGAGAGAAGATCGAAGTGCTGCGGCGTGAACAGGACCAGGCCGAGCGTCGCTACGACATGAACAGGGCTGCCGAGTTGAAGTACGGCGCCATCCCAGAAGTCGAGAAGGCGCTTGCTGCCGAGGAAGCAAAAATGCAGTCGGGCACCGGCAAGGGTGGCGAACGCCTGCTGCGCGAAGAAGTCACGGCCGAGGAGATCGCGCAGATTGTGGCGCGCTGGACCGGCATTCCGGTGAGCCGCCTGGTCGAGGGCGAGCGCGAGAAGTTGCTCAAGCTCGATCAGATCTTGCACGAACGCGTGATTGGTCAGGACGAGGCTGTGCAACTGGTTGCCGACGCGGTCATCCGCGCACGATCAGGCATCAAGGACCCGAATCGACCGATCGGCAGCTTCTTGTTCCTGGGGCCGACCGGTGTCGGCAAGACCGAGCTTGCGAAGACGCTGGCGCAGGCGCTGTTTGACAGCGAGGACAACCTCGTGCGCATCGACATGTCGGAGTACATGGAGAAGCACGCAGTCAGTCGTCTTCTGGGCGCGCCGCCCGGCTACGTCGGCTACGAGGAGGGCGGGCAGTTGACGGAGGCCGTGCGCCGCAAGCCCTACTCGGTCGTGCTGTTCGACGAGATCGAGAAGGCGCACCCGGACGTCTTCTCGGTGTTGCTGCAGATCCTCGACGACGGTCGCGCTACCGACAGCCAGGGGCGGACGGTCGACTTCAAGAACACCGTCATCATCATGACCTCGAACATCGGCGCGCCGATCCTGCTCGAGGGCATCACCAAGGACGGCCAGATCCGCGATGCCGCGCGCGATCAGGTGATGGCCGAGCTGCGGCGCCACTTCCGGCCAGAGCTCCTGAACCGCATCGACGACGTCGTCCTGTTCAAGCCGCTGCAGTCGAACGAGATCCGCCGCATCGTCGATTTGCTCCTGACTGGCTTGCGCAAGCGGCTCACGGGCCGGCGCATCGCGATCGAAGTGACCGAGGAGGCCAAGACCTACCTCGGCAATCAGGGTTACGACCCGGTCTATGGCGCGCGGCCGCTGAAGCGCTACTTGCAGAAGGAGCTAGAGACGCGCATTGGCCGCAAGCTGATCTCCGGTGAGATCCCGGACGGCAGCACGATCGCGATCTCGCTCGAGGGCGGCGCGATCAAGATCGACGCGCGCCAGAGCGAGCCGGCGCGCAGTTGAGATGTCAGGCGCGCGCTGCGGTATTGCCGTGGCGCGCCCTGCCGTTTGTCCTCACGGGCAGCCGATGCCGCCAATGCGCAGACGCAGGGCGTTACTCAGCACCGCGGCGCCAAAGGCGGGGCCGCCCGGCAACAACACCGCCGCTTGGCCGAACAGGTCGAAAGGCGCGAGACCCGCAGGAATCGGCAGGTTCCACGTCGCCACTCCGCCGGCGTTGGTGGCCGTCAGTTCGGTGCCCAATAGCTGGTTGGTGTCGATCCACTGCGTGCAACCGCCACCTAGAGGCGTGTTGCTGCCGGCGAACGTCAACACGATCAGCGCCAGCGACGATGGCGCACCGGTCACGCCCAGCGCGTAACTCGGGCTCGGCACGCTCGGCACGCCAACGGTGCGAAAGGTCGCGGTCGGGGTGCCGCATCCGGCGCCGAGGTTCTCGTGCCAGAGTTGGCCGGGGATCGAGCTAGCGACCGCGACGCTGAGTGCGCCCGGGCCGATGCGCGCCTGGTCCACTGCGAACGTGCCAGCGATCGGTGCGGCATCACAGTCGAACCAGACGTTGTAGATCGTGTTCCAGTCGTGCGGGTTGTTCGCCGGAGCCTGCCACGCCAGTTCGTTGCCGGTCCGCGTGTACTGCCACTGGTTCAGCGCATCGCGGTCGATGTCGCGGAAGCCGACGTTGCGCACCTGCGCGCTGCTGCAAACCGGGATGCGAAAGGCGGCCCCGCCCCGCGCATTGTCGATGTTGTGGATGGCGTACTCGTAGTGCCAGAAGCCGTCGACGGGTCCCGTCACCTTGACGCCAACCATGAAGTGACCGTCATCGAGGCCGTTGCGGCCAAGGGTCGTCGTGGCGCCGGTCCAGCGAGTCAACACGGGTGCGACTACTGCTGTGCCGGTGACTGCGCCGGTGAAGTTCGTCGCCGTGCGCGTGAAGGTCGCGCGCCGCGTGGTCGCGTTGTTGCCGCGGTTGTCGCCGGGTTCGCCGATGACGCTGACCCAGACTTGCCCCCAGAAGCTGGCACCCGGAACGTCGAGTTCGGTATCGGGCACGAGCATGCGGCCCTGGATCGGGTCGCTCCAGGTGATCGGCGAGCGGATGCCGTCGCTGTTGGCGGGTGGTGCGACTTCAGGGAGGCCGCGGTCAAAGTAGCTGCCGATTGGGTTCCAAGTTCCGAGCCATGGATCGATCTCCGTGGTCGGACCGAGCGATCCGGTACTGCTGAAACCGCTGCTGTAGACGTCCGAGCACTGGATGCGCCAGGTCTGCGATGGTCCTGCTTGGCAGGTGCCGCAGGGGCCGCCGGTGAAGTTGAAGGCGGTGGCCGAGTGCTTGCAGAACGACTTGCCGGACACTTGCACCATGCGGCCATCGCTCTCGCGAGCGAGGAGCGACGCGATGCGCGGGTAGGTGGACAACATCTGTGTCGCGGAGGAGCCGACCCACGGGATGATCACGGTGCCTGAGTTGCACATCGAGTGACCAAGGTTGATGCCGACTTCGCCATTGGGAAACGCGGAGCCACGACGGCCAAACACCGTGGCGTCACCCAGTTCGTAGGTGCTGACATCGAGACCAGGAACGGCATTGCTCTGAGCAAGGAGCGGGATCGTCAGGAAACAGGCAGCGAGAAGGGGTCGTTGCACGAAGAGGTCCTCGGGTTCAGGGGGGGGCGCATTCTGATCGTCGCGACCGTCCGTGTGTCAGGGAATCTTGGTGCGGTTCGCCGCCAACCGCCGTGCGAAGGTGGTGGGTAGCCTCTGCGACGATGTCGTACTTGCGGCTGCCCATCAGGTCCGGCACCGTGCTCGCCCCATGACCCACCTTCTGGTTTGGCTTCGCCGCGTGGCCCTGGTCGAAGCCGTCAGCTACGTGCTGCTGCTCTCGGCGATGGTCGTCAAGTACGGCGGCAAGTGGCCGATCGGAACCATGCTGGTGCGGGTCACTGGGATGGCACATGGCGTGCTCTTCCTGCTGATGGTCTTGCTGCTGCTGGCTACGCTCGTCCGGCGGCACTGGTCGCGGCGGCGCCTGCTGGTCGTGTTCGTGGCGTCGCTGCTGCCGATCGTGCCGTTCTTCCTCGATCGGCACCTCAAGGACTGGATTCGGGAAGGGCAGAAGCCCTGAGCAGGTGCGGAAAGTGCCGGCCGGGGCCCGCGGTCAGCGGCTCGCTGGGTCGCGGCCCGCACGCGGTTGCATGGCAATGCCGTACAGCGTGACTGCCACCAGCAGCACGACGACTGCGATTTTGCCGCCAGCTGAAGGCCCGCCGAGATCGTCCGCGGTCGCAGGTGTGGCAGCGAGTTTCAGACCATGGGCGAGCGATCCGCCGAGGACCAGACCCACGACGCCGACCATTGCGTCGCCGTTGCCTTCTCCGGTCATCACCAGTTGCCGCACTGGGCAGCCGCCGGCGAATGTCCCGCACAGGCCGACCAGAACGAGTGCAAGGTTGTTCCACAGCCAGTGGCCGTGTGCGATCGGCTGGCCGTCGAAGCCGACGCGGAGATTGCCCGTCGCGGCGCTGGTCGCCGCGTAGGCGAGCACGAACGCCAGTGCTGCGAACCGCATGGGGCCGCGGCGCGCCAACACCTGTCGACAGGCACTGATCGCGCAGAAGCCCGTGGCCGAGAGCACGGCACCCGCGCCGAGCCCGCCGCCGAGCGCGAGTTGCCAAGGTGCATGCGCTGGGCCTGTTGCGGCACCGTGCTCAGGTCCCGCCAGGACGGTGCCGAACACGAACATCGACAGCACCACGAGGAACAGTGCGGGTCCGAGCAAGCCGACGGCTAGCGGCACTTCGCTGGTCTTGCCGAGCGTGTAACCGCGACCTTCGGAGCGCGTGGCGAGGAACACGCCGAGCAAGAGTCCGGGCAGCGCCAGCAACGCGTTCAGGTCGCCGCCGCCGAGTCGTTGGAGCACACGAAACGGACAGCCGAGAAACACCATCGCGCCGATGCCCATGGCGACGCACAAAAAGAAGCGCGCCATGGCATAGCTGCCACTGCGGCCGACGTGGCGTCGGGTCGCCAGCGACAGCAGAAGGGCGCCGAGCACAATGCCCGGCACCTCGGGCCGCAAGATCGCCGGGCCACCGTGGAGCCGCAGCGCACCGCCGATGTCGCGCAGGAAGCACGCACCGCAGAGGCCCATGTTGCCAGGATTGCCTAGCGCGACCAAGGCTGCCGACAGCGCGCCGAGCAGCGCGAGCAGACAAATGGCGCGGACGCGCACTGAGGTGGGGTGGTCGCCACGCAGCATGCGGCGATCATGCGCAACGTGCAGCGCACGCGGAAGCGTGCTGTCCGTGTCCTGCGGTTCTGCCGTCGGGCAGCCTCAGGAAGGGCGAGCTCCTTCCGTGCCATGCTCCGCGAGATCGACCTCCGGTTCGGAGGACCCTGCGAGTGCGGCGACGTCGAGAGCCATGGCCTGCGCCGCAGGCGGATGCACCGTCGTGACGGTGGCGTTCACGCCGCCGGCTCGCACAATGCGCGTGATGCGCTCTGCTGCGACGTTACTCGTGCTTTTCGCTGCCTGTTCGTCACTCGCAACCGATCGAGACCTCACCGTGTTTCAAGCCTCCGCTGTCGAGATCGACAGTGTGCGTTATCCGTTCCAGTTGCTTCGCCCCAACGCGAACGTGGGCGAGCCGCAGCCCTTGGTCATCTTTCTGCATGGCGCTGGCGAGCGCGGCGAAGACAACAGCAAACAGTTGACGTGGCTGCCTCTCAACTTGGCCGGGGATGCGATGCGCGCCAGGTTCTCCTGTTATCTGCTCGCCGTGCAGTGCCCAGACGGTGAGAAGTGGGCCGACGTGCCGTGGAGCGAGATCGATCCGTCGCCCTTGCCTGCCCGCCCGACGCGGGCGATGAGCGCCGTGATCGCAGCGATGGACCGGGTGCTCGCGACCGAGAACGTCGATCCCGATCGTGTCTACTTGACGGGACTCTCGATGGGCGGCTACGGCGCCTTCGATCTTGCGATGCGCATGCCCGAGCGCTTCGCCGCGCTGGTCCCCGTGTGCGGCGGCGGCGACCCGGCGTCGATGGGCAAGCTCGCGTCCTTGCCGCTGTGGATCTGGCATGGCGACGCCGACTCGGCAGTCCCCGTGGTGCGTTCGCGGCAGATGCACGCCGCGGCCAAGAAGCTCGATCTCGACGTCCAATACAGCGAACTGCCCGGCGTCGGTCACGACAGTTGGCGGCAGGCCTACGGCAGGGACGGCGCGCTCGAGTGGATGTTCGCGCAGCGGCGTGAGTCTCGTTGAGCCGCCGTGGCCGGCGCACCTTCTTGGCTGCCCGGCTTTCAGTTGCCGCGGCCAAAGTCCCGATAGCACGGGCGAGGATCGACCATGACCATCGCCACCGAGCTCCCGGCTATCACTGCGGACACTTCGTCAGTTGCGCTCTACTCGGAGTACACCGGCATCCCTGTCGAGATCGTCGAGCAGTGCGCGACGAAGTTTGGCGCCTTCAACCAGGTGACCTGGAGCGAGTGCGAAGGCGCGACCTTCTGCGACAAGGCCAAGGTCTACTACGAGAACACGGACGAGTATCTGTTCGACCTGCTGCACGGCAGTCGCAGCAAGGCCTGGCGCAAACAGGTCTACCAGCACTTCGGGCATTGGCAGTGGATGACCAGCATCGGGCCCGATGTGATCGAGTTCGGCGGCGGGCTCGGACTCACGTGCTCGCTGTTGCGCGATGAAGGTCGGCGTGTGACCTACTGCGATGTCGACGGTCCGGCTGCGAAGTTTGCGCGGTGGTACTTCGAGCGGACTGGGCAGCGCGACATCGAGATCCTGCACACACCGTCGTCGGAACTCGTGTTGCCAGAAGGTCGGCAGTGGGACCTCGTGTTCTCGGACTCGGTCATCGAGCATGTGCCGGATCCAGCCGCGACCGTGGAGCGACTCGCACGGGCGCTGAAGCCCGGCGGCCTCATGTATCTCATCATCGATGCGCACGATGTCGGGCCGGCGTTTCCGATGCATCAGCATGTGCACCTGAAGGACCTTCTCGCGGGCTCGCCGACGCTGCGGTCGTTGACGCATGTGCATCACGACGGCGACGTGGTGAACGCATTCCGGCGCATGCGCTGAGACTCCTGGCCCTCGGACTGCGTTGCTCGGCCTCGCTCGCAGGCCATTCTGAAACCACTTCGAGAGCTCCCTGGCCGGCACGCGGCGTTCAGCCTTCGGCCAAACCTCCGCGGTGCCGGGTTGGTCATTTCCTCGGCAGGCGCTGCAGCAGGTCGTCGACGGCAGCCTTCAGCTGGGCGTCAAAGTCGGCGGCTTCGTCCTGCGGGGTCTGCGCGACGAGGAGATCCGGCATGGCGCCGTGGTTCTCCATGTCGACGCCGTCGAGGGTGTACCAACCGCGCGTCGGCATGCGGCATGTCGTACCGTCGAGCAGGACAATGCCCCCGGTCGAGATCACGCCGCCGTAGGTCTGCTGGCCCACCAGGGTGCCGCGCTTCACCGCCTTGAAGGCGTGCGCCGTGATCTCGGCGTTGGAGAAGCTCTTCTCGTTGCACAGCATGTTGGTCGCCACGATGCATCGTTGGATGAACAAGCGGTCTTGCGGGTAACCCGTCGTGATGCTGGGGTCCTGGCCTCGCGGCACGGTGTAGGCGTGGCGCGGCGCCGCTAGCGACGCCATGAGTCGGTCCGCGGTCCAGCCACCGCCATTGTTGCGCACGTCGACGATCAGGCCGTCCTTGCCCTCGGTGGCGGCATAGAGACCGCGTTCGAATTCGTCGAGCGACGGTTGGTCCATGCCCTGGATGTGGATGTAGCCGAGTCGACCGGCAGACCACTCCTCGACTCTCGCTGCCATGCCTCGCCACGCATTCTCGTAGGCGATCTCGGCCGCCGCGCTGGCCGCGACCGGCTCCACAAAGGTGTCGAAGGTGACCGTGCGACCGTCCGCGAGCGTGCGCACGACGGTGGCCACGGTCTCGCGGTTGCTGCGGCCGGTGAAGTGGCTCTCGAGCGTGGCGTTCGTCGCGACTGGCTTGTAGTCGACAGCGGTGATCACGTCGCCCGGCTGCAGCGGCGTCTTGCTTCGCATTGCCGGCATTTGCTCGATCACGCGCGCGACCTGGAAGCCGGCCTCGATCGGTACTGCTTGCAGGCCGACTCGTCCTTGCGGGAGTCGCGGACCGCCCTCACCCCGCGGCGTGCGGATGCCGAGGTGACTGGCATTGAGTTCGCCGAGGAAGCGATTGGCGACGTAGTCAAACTCGTCGGCCGTGCGCGCTTGCCGCGCCAGTTGATGGTAGGTGGCAGTCAGCGCTGGCCAATCGAGGCCCTTCATCGTCGGGTGGTAGAACTCCTCGCCGAGCGCGCGTGCTGCCTCCAAGAACTTCTGGCTGTTCCGCTGCTGCTTGTCGACGAGGATCACGGCGTCGAGTTCGGCGGTCTTCATGTCGCCGCCGGCGAGCGCAAGCGTGGCGGCCTTGCCAGCTGCAATGCCGAAGGCGTGGTCTCCGGACAGGCTGAGGCCCATCACCCGTAGCGTGCCGGCGATCTTCTTGGTCTCGGTGCCGTCGAGCCTGACCGTTTGCAGGCCCTCATTGGTCGAGATCAGGATGCGATCGCCCGACGGCAGCAGTTCGAGATTGCTCTCGTTGCCAGGCGCGCTGGTGATGCGGCGCACGCGCAGGTAGGCATCGGCGAGGTCCCATGCGGGCATGACCGCCGGCGGCGCTGGCGCATCATCGAGTTTTGGCGCCGCCTTCTTGGCCAGCGGCTTGCGCTTCTTCGCCACTTCGCTGGCGGCCTTCCAGTGCTGTTCCTGTTCGAAGCGCGAGAGTGTTTCCAGCGACTTGTCGAGGAACACATACCACGCGTCGAGTTCTTCGTTGGTGCGTTCGGACAAGAACGCGAGCACCTTGCCGTCGTGCGAAAAGCGTGGGCGCGTGTCGTTGTCGGGGTGGCGCGTCACGTTCACCGGCGGCTTGCTGCCGTCGACCGGAACGATCCAGATGTCCTTGTTGAAGTTGATGTCGTCTTGCGCGAACGCGATCGCCGTCGCGTCAGGGCTCCAGATGTACTCGATCGAGGGATCCCAACCCGAACGGAGCACTCTTGCAGTCTTGGTCGCGAGTTCGAACAAGCAGAGGTCGCCGCGGCCACGGCGGAATGCAAGGTGCTTGCCGTCGGGGCTGGGCACCGGTTGCCGGTCGTTCTCGGCGCCGCCGATCAGCTCGGTCACGGCGAAGCTCACGGCCTCGAGCCAGCGGTTCGGTGCTTCCTTCGCGTCCTTCTTGTCGACCTTCTTGCTGGCGCTCTTTTGCTCCTCGCTGCCGGTGGTATCCGCTGCGCCCACCTCGTCCTCCGGCTCGTCGTCGTCCTTCTGCTTGTCCGCTGGCTTCTCGTTCTGGGTCTCGACCTGGTTCGCAGCGGGCTTCACGGCTTCGCCTGCGGGTTTGGTTGCGAGTTCGAAGCTCTTCCTCACGTCGTCGCGCACGGCCGTCACCGTCGCCTGCCAGATACTCTCGTTGCCGCTCTGGTCGCTGGTGAAGAAGAGCGTCTCGCCATCGGCGCTGAAGGCAACATCCTGCTCGCGCGCCGCCGTCTCGGTCACGCGGCGAGCTGGCAGCTTGCTGTCGATGCCCTTGATCCACACGTCGCCGTAGGCGACGACAGCCATGACTTTGCCATCCGGGCTCAGCACGCCTTCGTTGCCCAGCGAGTTCATGGCCTTCTGTTCGAAGCCGTCGCCGAAGTCCTCGGTTGCGATGATCGCGATCGGTGTCGGTTCGGACTTCTGACGCAGCGAGATCGTGTAGAGGCGATCCCACACGGTGAACGCGGCCAGCGCCCCATTGCCCGAAACGGCGAGGTCCTTCAGATCCTGGCCCTGCCACGAGGTGAGTCGCTCGGCGGCGCCGTTCCCAGTTTGGCGGTAGAGGTTGACGGTGTCGAACTCGCGATCGGACAGGAAGACGAAGGTGTCGCCAGACAGGAAGCGGGCGTGGCCGTCGTTGCCATTCCACTCGGTGAGTCGCGTGAAGGCCGCGGCTGCGGGCTGCTGACGATCGAACAACCAGACGTCGCGCTGGTCTGGTCCGCGATAGTGCCGCCGCGACCACGAACTGCCACCGCGTTCGAACAGCACGCGCTGGCCACTCTCGTCAGGGGCTGCGTCGGTCCCGAAGGCGCCGTGGGTCCGCACCGGCTCGCCGCCGGTCAGCGGGACGTAGTAGGGTCGCGTACTCCGGAACAGGTCGCCTTCGAGATTGGCGTCGAAGTAAACCGCGAGGCCGTGCGGGCTATTGGCGACCGCCGAGAGCGACAGGCTGCTGGTGTCGAGCGTCGTGATCTGCCGCATGCCAGTGCCGTCTCTGCGGATCAACCAGACGTTGCGCGCGCCTTGGCGTTCGCTCTCGAACACGAGCCCGCTGTCATCCGCGAGCCAGGCGCTCTTGCCGTCGTCGGCAGGATGGCTGGTGAGTCGCATTGCTTGCCCGCCGCTGGCGGCGACGGTCCACAGGTCGCCGCGCCACGAGAAGGCAATCCGGGTGCCGTCGTGACTCAGGGACGGGAAGCGCGGCAAGTCGACGTTGCCGGCTGAGGTCGTCGGGGCCTGGGCAAAGAGCGGGAACAGGAACGGCAGCAGGGCGAGGAGCCGCGGGGAGGAGGACATGCGCGGCAGGATACGGAGGGAGCAGGCTTGGCGGCGGGCGGAACTTGCCGCGATCCTGCAGTCGAAAGGCGGCGCTCAGGACACTTCCTCGGCGATGCACCGGAGAACGCCGTCGGCGGCGACATCGACCACCCGAATTGCCGAGCGCGGTGGGATCGAGTCCCCGCGACAGCGCGCGTCGAAGTCGAGGCCATCGATGCGCACCAAACCCTCGGGCGCCAATCCCGTCGCCGAGATACCGGTGCGGTCGATCCAGTTCTCGGTGCCTAGCCTCGCCTTGCGCGCGTTGCCGAGGCGCTGCTGGACCCGCTTCGTTAGCGATTTGTCCGCCCAGTGGCTGCAGCACAGTTCCCCACAGCTAGCGCAGCAGTCCGTGGTGGCGCCGCCGGAGGTGGGTGAGCAAGCGCCGACGTCGCAGACGCCGACCTCGGCAGGCCGGGTGCCTTCTGCGATCGGGGAGCGCAGCGAGGGGCCGCGCTCACCAACGGTGAAGGCTGCGGGCGCGAGCGCGGCGGCCTGCCGCAGCCGCGTGCTGTGGCGCACAGGCGGTGTCGTTGCGACATCTGGCGAACTGCGCGCCGATCCGAGTCTTCGCGAAGTGGACTTGACCGCCGGTGTGCTCGATGGCTGACGCGCTGTCTGCTGATGCCAGTTCGGCCAATCGCTGGCGCTCTGGTCGTTGCTCCGCTCTGCTCCGCGCCCCAACCGATGGACACGCTGCAAGCCCTGACCCTCGTGCTCGGCACCTTGGCCGTTGTGACCATGCTGGCGCCGCGATTGCGACTGCCGCAACCGCTCGCGCTGGCGCTGGCCGGTGTCGGTCTCACCTTCGTGCCGTCGGTGCGCGAACTGCCGCTCGAGCCTGAGCTGATCCTCGCTGGCTTCTTGCCCCCCTTGCTCTACGCCGATGCGTGGCAGACCTCGTGGCGCGACTTCCGGCGTTGGTTGCGACCGATTCTGATGCTCGCGGTCGGACTCGTCGCCGTGACCATCGTCACCGTGGCCGTAGTGGCGAAGTGGTTCCTGCCCGAGTTGCCGTGGACCGCGTGCTTCATCCTCGGTGCGGTGGTGTCGCCGACCGACACCGTGGCCGTGCAGTCCGTGCTCGAGCGCCTTCGCGTGCCCAGGCGCATGACGGCGATCCTCGGCGGCGAGAGTCTCGTCAACGACGCAACCGGTCTCGTCGGCGTGCAGATCGGCGTCGTCGTGGCGTTGCAAGGCGTGTTCTCCTGGACCTCAGTCGCGACGCAGTTTGCCTGGGTTGCGGGCATTGGCATCGCGCTGGGGTTTGTGTTCGGGTTCGTGTTCACGTTGGCGAACCGTTACGTGCGCGATCCCGCGGTCGCGTTCACCGTATCGCTGCTGGCTCCGTACCTTGCGTTCGCGACGGCGTCCGTGCTGCAAGTGTCCGGGGTGCTGGCCGTCGTCGTAGCGGGCGCCGTGGTTGCATGGCGCGTCCACGTCATCGCCCCAGCGGCGCGACTCAGCTTGCGAGCCTCGTGGGCGCAACTGACCTTCTTGTTGAACGGGCTGTGCTTTCTCTACATCGGGCTGCGGTCGCCGTGCCTGATCAGCGAAGCGGCGCATCGCGGCGGCGGACTCTGGCAGGCGGGTCTTGCGGTCAGTGCGGCGGCAATCGCTACGAGGATCCTGTGTTGCTGGCCGAGTGCCTACCTGCCCTTGCGACTGTCGGCGACTCTGAGGCAGCGCGAAGGTGGATATCCCAAGCCGGGGGGCGTGATGTTGGTGTCGTGGTGCGGCGTGCGCGGCGCGGTGTCGCTGGCGGCGGCGCTGGCGATCCCGATGTGGACGCCGGCTGGTGGTCCGTTCCCCGGTCGCGACGAGATCGTCGCCTGCACCTTGGCGGTGATCCTGGTCACCCTCGTGCTGCAAGGCGGCACGCTGTTCCCGTTGGTACGGCTGCTCGGTCTGCGCGACGACGGCACGACCGCACACGAAATGCGCGCCGCGCGCGAACGGCTGCTGCAGGCCGGCATTGCCCGCCTCGACGCCTTCTGCAACGAGCACAGTTGCCCGGTCGCGGTTCACCGGTTTCGCGAATCGATGGCCGACGAACTGGCGTCGCTGAAGGCCGATGACGAGGCCGAGCGCATGCGCGCGGCGCAACGGCTCGCGGTGTCGCGCGACGTGCGCACGGCCGTGGCAGCATCTCAGGAGACCGCGCTGCTGCGCTTGCGCGACGCCGGTTCGATCGACGACGAGGCCTACAACAAGCTGCTGCTCGAACTCGATCACGCCATGGTGGACGTGGCGCGCGAATAGGCCCGAGCCAGGCGAGCCGCTGCGAACCGCGTCGGGGCCCTTCCCCGTTGGCGGGCCAGCCCGTATGCGTGCGTCGATGCGCACCGTGATCCTCGTGCCGTGGCTGGTCGTGAACTTGGCGGCTGGTTCTGTGCTTGCACAAGAGCCGCGGCACGCAGACGGCAACCGGGGGGCAGCGTCGACCGCGCTGGCTGCGCAGGGGGCATCGCTCGCCGCCTTGCGCACGTGGCTCGATGACTATCGCAAAGGCGCGATCCGCTTGGTCAAGCTGGACCACGTCGACGCGGATGCGATCGCGATCCTCGAACAGCGCTTGTCGGACGTCGCTGCGATCGACACGCTGCCGGCGGCGAAGTTGCTGTTCGAGGTCGCCGGGGTCGAACCGAAGCCGGGCGCCGCGAAGTCCTCGACCGAACTCGTCGATCAGCAGCGCGAACTGCAACCGTGGCGCGTGCAGGGCATGGCGCAGAAGCACCTGCGCACCATGCGCGGTGATGATGTGCTCGCGTGGTTGCTGCAGATGCTGAGCTCGCCTTCGCTGCGGGCACAGAAGCCCTCGGCGGATCAGAAGAACGCCGCCGTGTGTCTGCGCGTCCTCGGTGGTCATCCGAGTCTCGAGGCTCAGGTCGAACTCGTGCGCGCTTGCAAGACGATGCCGACGGAGTTGCGCGTGGTCGCCGTCAACGCGATGGCCAAGGACCCGACGGTCGACCTCGTGCCGACGCTGCAGGATCTCCTGCGCGATGCCGAGCCCAACGTGCGCATTGCTGTATGCAACGCACTGGGCGCCGCCTTGCAGCCGCATGTCGACGAGACCCTGGGCCAACAACCGTCGACAGACACGCTGCAGCTGCGCGATGGCTCGATCCAGAAGCTCGAAGAACTGCTGGTCCGCGATCCTGTGTGGCAGGTTCGCAACGCCGCGGCCTTTGCTTTGGCCAACATGAAGTGCAAGCCCGTGGTTCCGGCGTTGATCAACGGCCTCGACGCCGAGCTCACGCGGAAGAAGGACCCGTGGGCAATGGACGTGCGACTGCACAAGCTGCTCGAAGGCCTCACGGGCCAGCAGGTGGTGCGCGGCGGCATCGCGCCGTGGCGGGAGTTCTGGCTGAAGGAAGGGCCGACCTTCGCGGTGCGCCCGAAAGTCGCTCCCGGTGGGGAACGGGCCGTGGCCGATCCGTACGAGAAGTTCTTCGACCTCGAGGTCGAGTCCGATCGCGTGTTGTTCGTGCTCGACTTCAGCGGCTCGATGGCCGAGCCCATCACCCTGCAGACGCACACGACCGCGGCTGGCAAAGGCGTCGCCACAACCAAGGTCGCGGTGGTCGTGAGCGAGCTGAAGAAGCTCATCGTGTCGCTGCCCGACGGCGCCTTGGTCAACGTCGTGGTGTTCGGCGATGACGTGCGCGTCTGGCGGCAAGAAGGCAATCGACCGGCCTTGGTCAAGCTCGATGACGAGACGCGCGATGACTTGCTCGGCAGCTTTCTCGACTCACTGCGGCCGAGCGGAGCGACCAATCTCTACGGTGCCCTCGACAAGGCGCTCGACTTCGGTGGCCGCGGCTTGCACGACAAGTACTACGCCGCCGGGTTCGACACCCTCTACGTCATCAGCGATGGGGCGCCGACTGCCGGGGCGGTGGTCGACAAGGACGAGATCCGCCGCCGAGTGCGTGAGACCAACAACCTGCGCCGCATCGCGATCCACTGCATCACCTTCGGCGCGCAGAACGACACCGAGTTCTTGAAGGCGCTGGCAAACGAGAATGGTGGTCGCCACATCCACGTGGAGTGACGGCGCAACGGCGTCGGCATAGACTCTACCAATGCTCGCTTGGTTGCTGACCAGCCTGTTCGCGGCCCAGGATCCGGCTCCGCCCGCCACGGGCCAGGACCCTGGCAACGCCGCACCTGCTGTGGCAGCCGAAGGCACAACCGCGCGACCGGCTGTCGCGTGGGACGACGAGCAGGCCAAGGCCGCGCTCGATGCGTTTGCCAAGACGCTGAAGGGTGCGACGTCGATGGCGACCAAGTCGCGCGCGCTCGAGGCGCTGGCGGAGGGCAGCCACGCGTCCCTGGTCGCACCGTTGGCGAAGCTGGTCGAGACGGAGAAGTCGATAGTGTTGCGCAAACGTGCAGCAGAACTGATCGCCAATCAGCCGGCTGCGGCAGCGAGTGCGGCGATCGAGAAGTTGCTGGCGAAGCCGAAGGTGACCGAGCAGTCGGCCGTAGCGGCCGAGTTGGTTCGCGGCCTGTCGCGTTGCGACTACGACAGTCGCCAGTGGAAAAGCCTGGAGCCGCTGTTCGAGCGCGACTTCACCGTCGAGCGCGTGCCGCTTCAGGAGGCGGTACTCGACCTCGCGATGGCCAAGGCCGAAGCGGCAGCGCTGCCGCTGTTGCTGCGTCACTTGGACGAGCCGGTGCCGTCCAACGTCGACCATGCTGAGAATCCGCCAAAGGAGTATTGGGAAGCACGATGGAAGTCGTGGTCGGTGTGGCGGAGCAAGGTGAAGGAGGCGGTGTTTGCGATCACCGGGCAGCGCTTCAGCACGCTGCCGGAGGCCAAGGCGTGGCTCGATCGCAATCCGCTGCCGCAGGCGGGCAACAACAAGAAGGTCGGCGGTAGCAAGTCCAATAGCGACGACAAGAGCGACCGTCGGCGCAAGTGACCGCGACCGTGGGCCAAAGGGATACAACCGCTCACGAGCGCCCACGCAGGGTGGCGCAGCCAGGCTGCATCCAGTCCGGCGCCGGCAGTCCGATCGCATCGAGGAAGGTCGCCGCGACGTTGGCGAGCGAGCCCTCCCGCGCCCGCCAGTTGACGGTGAGGCCGTTCGCCGGCGCGATGAAGAACGGCACCGGCGCCTCGGTGTGCGAGCCGAACGGCTTGCCGTCGGCGTCTTCCATGACCTCGGCGTTGCCGTGGTCGGCGGTCACCAGCAGCGACACGCTGTGCTGCCGGGCCGCAGCGAGCAAGCGCTGGTAGCAGCGGTCAACGCTCGCGGCGGCACGCTCCGCGAGCCCGAGTTGGCCGAGGTGACCGACCTGGTCGAGGTTCGCAAAGTTGGCGACGATCGCGCGTCGCGCGGGATCAGCGAGGGCCGCGATCAGGCTGTCGGTGATTGCCTCGGTCGACATCTGCGGCTCGTGTGGAATGCGATCATCGGCGATCGTTGGCAGGCAGCAGCCTTCGCCTTCGCAACCCGCGTCGAGGCCGTTGAAGAAGTGCGTCACGTGCGGGAACTTGCACTTCTCGGCGACGCGAAGCGACGGCACGCGATGGCGCAGCAGTTCTTGGGCGAGCCCGCGCGTGCGTCGCACGGTCGTGAAGAACACATGCTGCGCGGTGATGCCACCTCCAAGATCGACGAGCGCCCAGAGCGGTTGCGTCTGCTGCAACACGGTCGCGATCTGCCGGGCGCGATCGGCTCGATGGCTGGTCAGCAGCACCGACTCCCCAGGCCTCATCGTGCGGCCGCCGCGGTCGAGATGCGGCGCGAACGAGGCTTCGCTCTGGCCGGTGCCGAGATGATGCGCCAGGGTTGCGTCGGCAAAGGGCGGCATCGGCAGGCGGCCGAGCCACGCATCGACGCAACGCTGCGACACGGCGAGATCGCCGCTGCGATCACAGAACGTCTTGCGTCCTTGGATCACGCCGATGGCGACGTCGGGCAAGGTCGAAAGCGCCTGGCGCAGTTCGGCAAGCAGTTGCGGGGCTGTGCCGGCCGGCGAGTCCACCCCGTCGAGCACTGGGTGCACCACGATCTCTTTGCAGCCGTTCCGTTGCGCCAACGTCGCGGCGTGGACGATCGTGCGCACGAGCGCGTGGACGCCTGCGTCCGACAGCAGTCCCACCACGTGCAGAGGCCCGGCCGCAGCAATGCGCTGCCACGCGGCATCGCGCTGCCAGGAGCCGTCGTCGTAGGCCAGTAGAAGGCGCCGCACCGTGGCCGGCACGACCTCGCCGGCGCCGATCGTCATGTGCCCGGCCTCGCTGTTGCCGACCTGCCCTGGTTCGAGGCCGACCTCGGTCCCCGCGGCCTGCAGCACGGCGAAGCCCTGATCGCGCATCGTTGCGAACAGGCTCGGCAGAGTCCGCTCGGTCACGGCGTTGCCGCGCGTGTCGGTGCGAAACCCGGCGCCATCGAGCACCAGCAGCAATGCGCGCCGCTCGCTCATGCTGGCTTGGCTCCGTCGTGGTGCGCGCAGAAGCGGTCGAACTCAGTCCAAAAGTCAGGGAACGACTTGGTGACGCACTTTGGGTCCTCGATCTCGATGCCTGGGTGCAACAGCCCGAGGATCGAGAATGCCATCGCGACGCGGTGGTCGTCGTAGGTGTGAACGAGGGCAGACTTCAGCGAGCCGGTTGGGTGGATCGCAAGCCAGTCGGGACCTTCTTCAGCCTTCTGGCCGAGGCGCGTTAGTTCGGTGGCGGCTGCATGGATGCGATCGCACTCCTTGACGCGGAGGTTGGCGATGTTGGTGACACGCGTGCTGCCCTTGCTCCGTGCCGCGACGATCGCCAGCGTCAACACCACGTCGGGCATTGTCTCCATGTCGATGTCGATGCCGCGCAGTTGGCCGCCTTGGATGCGGATCCTGCCCGGCTCGAATCCGACCTTGCAGCCCATCTGCGCCAACGCTCTGGCGAGTCCGACGTCGCCTTGTGCCGAGGTGTCGTCGATGCCGGGGATCACCACCGTGGTGCCGGTGACCGCAGCGAGCGCCAAGAAGTAGCTCATGCCGCTGGCGTCGGCTTCGACCTGGATGCGTTCCAGCTTTGGCGTCCCTGGGTGCACGAGGATCGTGTCCTCGCCCTTGCGTTCGGTGCGGATGCCGCACTGCGTCATCATCGAGCGCGTCATCTCGACGTACGGTCGCGACACCTGGTTGCCTTCGAGTGTGATCTCGATCGGTTCGCCGGGCTGCTGGCTCGCGAACAGGATCAGCGAACTGGTGAACTGCGACGAGACGCCGGCGTGGATGCGCCACTTGCGGTTCTTCGGCGCCGAACCGTAGACGCGCACGGGCAAGCAGTCGGGCTTGGCGAGGCAGTCGCAGCGGATGCCGATCGCGCGCAGCGCCGCCAACAAGTCGCCCATCGGACGGTCGCACAGCCGTGGCGTGCCGGTGACCACGGTCTCACCATCGGCCGCGGCCGCAAACGCGAGCATGAAGCGCGCTGGCGTGCCGGCCGCGCCCATGTGCACCTCTTGCTTTGGTGCTGTGAGCCGCGGCTGCGTGCGCACCGTTCGGAAGCCGCCCTTCACCTGCGTGACCGAGAGTCCGCCGAACGCGTCGAGCGCCTGCATCAGGCGCTGTGTGTCGTCGCAGTCGAGGCCGCCGATCACTTCGGTCGTCCCCATACGCATCGCCGCGAGCAACAGCGCGCGGTTGGTGTAGGACTTGGAGCCGGGGATCCTGGCTTCGAACGGAGCGAGGTTGCGGCCGGTGAGCACTGGGATGGGGCGGGGTGGCGATGCGGTCATGGCTTGGCGATGCGGTCGTGGTCGGAGTCAGACTGTGGCAGCGGTCGCGGTCGCAGATGCGAGCGCTGTTGTAGCGGACCAATCTCGTCGTCCTCATCGTACAGAGCGGCTGCGCCATTCCAGGCGGCGGCGACGAAGAGCTGGGTTTCGGCATGTGCCGGCGATTCGAGCACGCGATCCGGCGGGCCCGACTCGACCAGGCGCGCACCGGTAGGGAACGGCCACAGGAAGTGCACCTGGTCGGCGATGCGCCGCGCCAGGTGGAGATCGTGGGTGACGACGACGACGAGGCGGTTCTCGGCCAACGAAGTCATCAGCATCTCGATGCGCACGACGGCGAGCGGGTCGAGTCCGTTGGTGGGCTCGTCCATCAGCAGGACGGCCGGATCGAGCGCAATCGTGCGCGCGACCGCGAGACGCTTGAGTTGGCCGCCGCTCAGTTTGTCGGCCTGGGTGCGATGGTGGGCGAGTTCGAGCCCGGCCTCCTGCAGTGCCGACAGGGCCCGTGCGTCGATCTCGGCGGTGGACAGTCTCGTGGTGTGACGCAGCGCGAAGGTGACGTTCTCGAACGCCGTGCCCGGAAATGGATACGGCCGCTGTGGCACCAGCCCGAGTTGCTGGCGCACGCGGACCACCGGCACCTTTGGGTCGCGCAGGTCGTCGCCGCCGAGCATGACTCGACCCGACACCAGCAGTGTTCGGTCCTCTTCGTCCTCGCGGATGAGGCACCGGAGCAGCGTGGTCTTGCCGCAGCCAGACGGGCCCAGCAGCACGACGATGCCGCGGTCGGGCAGATCGAGGTCGATAGCGTCGAGGATCGGGGCCCCGCAGCAGCGGACGCCGAGCTTGCGGACCTGGATCATCGCGGGCCTCCGAGACGCAAGCGCGCGAGCACGACCTGGACCAAGGCGTTGACGACGACGAGCAGCAAGGCCGCAGAATAGGCCCGCGGCTCGCCGTCGGGCACGTTGCGAGCGAGGTGGTAGACGTGGACCGCGAGCGTCGCCCCCGGATCGCCCATGCTCTCTGGCCAGCGCGTCGAGATGCCGGACGTGAGGATCAGGCACGCGGTTTCCGCCGTGGCGCGGCCGAGCGCCAAGACGATGCCTGCGGCGATGGCCGGGCGGCAACTCGGCAGCAGCAACCGCCAGAACGTGTTCCAGCGACTCACGCCCAGTCCGAGGGACTGCGCGCGCAACGCCGCGGGCAGCGCGTCGATGCCGGCCAAGAACGCCGAGGCCATCAACGGCGCAATCATCAATGACAGCGTCAAGGCACCGGCGAGCAGCGAAAAACCGAGTCCGAAGCTGTTGCTGAACAACGTCCACCCGACCAGGCCGATGGCGATCGATGGCGTTGCACTGGCTACGTCCAGGGAACGCCGGAGGGCGGTGCCGACGCGGGGCCGCCGCGCCAAGGTCTCGACCCCGAGCCACGCACAGCCAAGGGCCACGGGCAGCGAGGTCAGCAGAGCCAGCACGCTGATCGAGACGGTCGAGAGCAGAGCCGCGAAGACGCCGCCCTCGTCGGCCGTCGTCGTCGTCGTCTTCGGCAGCGCCGTTGCCAGCAGGCCGTGAAGACCTTCGACCGCGATGTCGAGCATCAGCAGCGAGAACAGCGCCGCAACGGCGATCGCAGCGCCGGTTGCGAGCAGCTTCAGCGGTGGCGCGCTCATGCGGCCTCCGGAGCCGCGTGAATCTGGCCGTGGCCGAGCTTGAAGGCGAGGGTGACGAGCATGCTCGCCAGCGCGACGACCGCCAAGGCGACGAGGTGGAGGGCGCCAGCGTGGGCCCCGTGTGCGTACTCGAACTCTTGGACCAAGGTTGTCGTGAGCGTGCGAACCGGCGCGAGCAAGGAGTCCGGGAAGTTCGGCACGTTGCCGGCGACCATCTCGACGGCGAGCGCTTCGCCCAGCGCCCTTGCCAGGGCCAAGGTGGCCGCACCGATGAGGCCCGGCTGCGCCGTTCGCAGCGCGAGGTGGCGGATCACGCGGCTCTTGTGCAAGCCGAGTGCTTGGCCATCGCGCAGCAGCCCCTCGGGCACTTGTCGCAGCGCGGCAAGTGCGAACAGCGCAAAGGACGGAACGACCATCATCGCCAGAACCAGTGCCGCGGAGGCCAGCGAGGCGCCGAGTGCCGGGACGATCCAGAACGTGCCGAAGAGTCCGAACACGACCGAAGGCATACCGGCGATCACGCCGAGGCTCATCTCCGCAAGGCGCGCGCGGCGCGGCCCGGCATAAAAGCGCACCCAGACTGCTGACAGGAGACCGATCGGCACGGCGAGCAGCAGCGCCAGTCCGGCGGTCGACGCGGTCCCGACCACGAGCGGCAGCAGGCCGAACTTGCCCTCGCCCGGGAACCACTCGTCGTCGACGAGTCGGAGCAGGTGACCGTCGCCGATCAGAGGGAAGGCCCGCCACAGCAAGAACATCGCCACTGCCGGCGCTGCCAGCGCGGCGAGCAGCCCAAGTCCTGCAAGCAGAAGACTGGCTAGGCGTGGCATGGGGCTGGGCTTGCTTGGCGCTCTTGGTCGCATCCGTAAGCAGAGCGGCGTGGGCACCGGAGTTCGCAGCAATGGGTCATGGGGCAGATCCGCGGACAGTCACGACCGGCCCACGATGCGATCTTGGATGCTCGACGACGCCGATCAGGTGCCGGACAGCGGCACGAAGCCCTGGGCGTAGAGGAGTTCGGAGCCTTCGGGCGAGGCCAGGAAATCGACGATGCGTTGGCCTTCTGCGTCCGCTTGGCCGGGGAACAGCAGGTAGAGCGAGCGACCGAGCGGGAAGGAGCCGTCGCGGACGTTCTCTAGCGTCGCCGCGACGCCATCGAGGTCAAGGAGTCGCAGGGGCTCCTTGCGTTCGACTGCGCGCAGCGCTTCGCCGATCGACAGGTAGCCGATCGCATGCTCGTCGCCGGTGACGAGGCGCACGCATTGCGCGTTGTCGCCGACCACAACGTCGGCCTTGATCTCGCTGTTCTTGAGCTTGAACTTCTGCAGGAAGACCTCGAGCGTCGCGCGGCCTTCGGCCTTGTTCACTACGGTGATCTTTGCATCGGGCCCGCCGAGTTCCTTCCAGTTGGTCAACTTGCCGGTGTAGATCGCCTTCACCTGCTCGCTGGTCACGGCCGCGAGGTTGCGACTGGCGTGGGCGACGATGGTCACGCCGTCGCGGGCGAACGGCACCACCGTCAGTCCTTCCAGTTCGGCGGGCAACAGGTCGCGCGAGGCCATGCCAGCTTGCGCCTTCCTGGTTTTGGCGTCCGTGATGCCGCGACCGCTGCCGCCGGCTTCGACCTGAAACCGCACACTCGGGTCGCGCTGCTCGAGCCTTGCGGTGACCTCTTGCAGCACCGGCTGGCACGTGCTGCTGCCCGTAATCACGAAACGGACCGCTTGGTTCTTGTTGCAGCCGAACATCAGCAGGAGGGCGGCGGCACTAGCGCAGAAGAACCACTTGGATGGGGGCATGGTGCGAAGCAGAGGCAACCCATGTGCCACGGCGGCACTGCCTGGATTGCGGACATGCGGACATGCGGACTGGCGGTAGTTCGCATCGTGCCGGCGAAACGTCTTGGCCGCCATGATCCCAGAGGCCTGCCTGTGGTCCTTCTGGCTCGGTGCTGGCACTTCTGGTGATCGTGAGGTTCTCTGTCTACGTGACCACGCCTGCCGACAAGCTCCTGTTCACGCCTGGGCCATTGACGACCAGCGCCACGGTCAAGCAGGCCATGCTGCGCGACCTCGGCTCGCGCGATCGCGAGTTCGTCGAGGTTGTCCGTTCCGTTCGTCGGCGGCTGTTGGCGCTGGCCAACGTCCGCCAAGACCTTGGCTTCGAGACCGTCATCCTGCAGGGCAGCGGCACCTACGGCATCGAGGCCATGATCTCGTGCGCGATCCCGCCTGACGGCAAGCTACTGGCTCTGGTCAATGGCGCCTACGGTGCCCGCATTGCGCACATCGCGCGAGTGCATGGGATCGCAGTGCACGAGGAACGGCGGCGCGAGGACACCGCGTTTTCGGACGCGGACGTGGCGGCCCTGCTCGCTGCGGACCCGGCGATCACGCATGTGTCGGTCGTGCATTGCGAGACCACCGCGGGACTGATGAACCCGATCGAGGCCATCGCCCGAGCGGTGACCGCGCATGGCCGCCGCCTGTTGGTCGACTCGATGAGCGCGTTCGGCGCCGTTCCGGTCGATCTACGCACGCTCGGCGCCGATTTCCTGGTGTCCTCCTCGAACAAGTGCATCGAGGGTGTGCCAGGGTTCGTGTTTGTGCTGTGCAACCGAGCGGCGCTGCTGGCATGCGAAGGCAAGTCCCGCACCGTCGCGTTGGATCTGTTCGCGCAGTGGCGCGGGCTCGAACAGGACGGCCAGTTTCGCTTCACGCCGCCAGTGCATGCGTTGCTGGCGTTCTCGCGGGCCCTCGACGAACTCGATGCCGAGGGCGGAGTCGCCGGCCGCGGCCTGCGGTATCGCGAGAACCAACAGGTACTGCTCGCGGGCATGACGGCGCTGGGCTTCGAGAGCTACCTGCCGGCGGCTGTGCAAGGACCGATCATCGCGACCTTCCGCTACCCTCGCGACGCGCGCTTTGTGTTCGAAGATTTCTACCGGCGCCTATCGGACCTCGGCTTCGTGATCTATCCGGGCAAGCTGACGGCGGAGCCATGCTTTCGCGTCGGCAACATCGGTCGAATCGGCGCGATGGACGTGAGTGCGCTGCTCGCCGCGATCGCGGCCACGGCGCGGGCGATGGGTTTCGATCCGTCGGCGCGCGCTTCGTAGCGCCAGTAACTCCACTGGGTTCAGTCACTCACTGGGTTCAGTAACTCCACTGGGTTTAGCGCCGCAGCAGTTTGCGTAGGCGGGCGGCGATCTCCGGTGGCGTCTCCTTGGGACGTGGCAACGCGCCCTGGCGCCGTGGATTGGTGCGCACGTGCACGAAGGCGAGCTGGCCGCGGGCGCCGTCGATCGCCGTTCGCAGTGCGGTGGCGTCGGTGGCGCGGATGGCGCACGGATAGCCGCACGCGGCGGCAACCATGGCCAGATCCACAGCCGGTGACACCGTCGCCTGCGCGCCGGTCGAGTCGTGCACGCCGTTGTCGAGCAGCACGTGGACGAGGTTGTTCGGGCACTCGACGCCGATCGTCGCCAGCGCCGAGAGGCGCATGAGCAACGCCCCGTCGCCGTCGGCAACGATCACCCGTCGGTCCGGTCGTGCGATGGCGATGCCGAGCGCAAAGCTGCTGGCGCAGCCCATCGAGCCGACCATGTAGAAGTGGTTCTCGCGGTCGCCGAGTGCATACAGTGCGCGGCCGCAGTAGCCGGTGGTCGTGACGATCACGTCCTGGCCGCCGCTGGCGTCGACCAGCACCTGCAGCGCCGCGTCGGGGTCGAGTCGCTGGTCCGCGGTAAAGGCGCCGTCGACGCGGGCGTGCACGACGCGCTCCGGCGTGCGCGGCAGGTCCCCGCCGATCGCCTGGATCGTGCCCTTCTGCAGGATCAGCGCGTACGGCCGCCCTTCCTTCTGCATGTGGGCCCTCGCCCGCTGCAGCGCCGCAGCGAGCGCGTTCGGATCGGTGGGAAACAGCTCCCACGGCACCTGCATCGACTCGAGCATCGTCGGCGTGATCGCGCCCATGAGATCGTGCTGTGGCTCATCGTGGGCGCCGCCCGGCTCGCCGCGCCACGTGGTGAGCACCAGAACGGGTAGGCGAAAGGTGTAGGTCAGCGAAGTCAGCGGGTTGACTGCGTTGCCGAGGCCCGAGTTCTGGAACATCACGATCGACGGTCGCCCGGCGATCTCCGCCCCAGCCGCGATGGCGATGGCGTCGCCTTCGTTGGCAGCGGGCACATAGCGCATGTCGCGACTGCCGATGACCGCGTCGATCAGCGGCGTCAGGTACGAGCATGGCACCCCAGTGACGAAGTCGAAGCCTGCGGTGCGGAGGGCGGCGAGTACCTTGTCGGCGGACAGATCGGGCATCGGCGTATTCTTCGATCCGCGCGCAAACCGGACACGATAAAAACTGTGGTGAACGGTCTGGAGGTTGCGGGCACTCTCTCTGACTCATGCGCATCGTACTCATCTGGCAGCATAAGGATCCCCGTCGCACTGAGCTGTCGGCCGATCGCATCGGCGCGCGGCTGCTTCAACAGTTCGGCCATCTGTTTGACCCGCTGCCAGCGGTGCACCACCGGACCTTCGGTTCGGCGTGCGTCACCTGGCTCGAGTTGCCGGTAGCGGGCCTGAGGGTGCCGCTCTGGGAAGAGCAAGGCGATCAGTTTGCCCTCGCGGTCGAGTACCCGCTCAACGCGCGGCGCCTCGTTCGCGACGGCGGTGGTCTGCCTGCGGACGGCAAGATCCTCCTGGCCCTGTCGCGACTGCTCGAGCAAAAGCGTGCCTCGACGCTCGCGGCGATGATCCCGCCAGGAGCCCTCGTATGCGGCGGTCCACGCGGCATCGTGATCCACAACGACGGCCTCGGGCAGTCGCAGCTGTTCGAGTACGAGGACGACGAGATCTACGTCTTGACGAACCGCGTCATGGCGATGCGCGCGCTCGGCGTCGTGCTGCGGCCGTCGACCGAGGACTGGGCCGTGCGCATGGTTGCCGGCTGGTTCCCACAGGCGCGCAGCGGTTTTCACGGCGTTCGCTACGTCAAGGGGGGCAGTCGCATCGAGCTGCGTGAACACCGAGTAGCTCGCGACGTCATCGATGTCGTGCGCGGCTGGGTCAAGCCGCTGCCGATGGCTCGGCAGGACGCGTTCGAGCTCGGCCGCAACGCGATGATGAACCTGTTGACCGATGCCAATGAGATCTGGACCAAGCCCAGCGTCGGCCTCTCGGGTGGCTGGGACAGTCGAACGGTGGTTTCCTGTCTGCGTGTGCTCGGCTTCGACTACGACCTGCGCGTGCGCGGCAGCACGACCAATGTCGACGTGATGATCGCGGCCGAACTGGCGCGCATCGCTGGTCTCAAGATCCGGATCAAAGAAGGCGGCGGCTTGCCGTCGGACACCGTCGATGGCTGCCGCGCGAGCCTGCAGAAGTCGTTGCTCTGGCAGAGTGGCAACTTCGCGACCCTGAAGCACAAGAACTTCCTGGCGCGCGAGGGCAAGGACAAGCTCGACGGCGGCGTCGTCAACGTGATGGGGCAACACGGCGGCATCGGCAAAGCCGACTTCGCGCGCAAGATCGACGCCGGCCAGCATCCGCCTGAGCGCTACGAAGAGCTGCTGCTCGACGTGCTGCTGCGCGAAGCGCCGGTGTATCTGCGGAAGGATCAGTTCCACTCGGTGCGCGAGATCCTGCGGCAGGCCTATCGCGCGGCGCATGAGCACGGGCTCACCGGCCGTGGTCCGTTGCATTACCTGTTCTTGAACGAGTACACCCGGCGCTGGGGTTCGGCGACCGTCAACTCGCAGACGGGCCTCGTGGTAGCACCGTTCCTGAGCCCGGACATGATCCGCGCGTGCTACGCGCTGCCGGAGGACGAACTCGTGACCAAGCCGATGCATCGCTACATCACGAAGAAGAATGCGCCCGAGTGGGCGGCCTTCCCGTTCGAGGACCAGGTGACCGAAGAGGACCTGCGCTCGGGACGCGTGCCGGCGATCGCCGCACCCGAGTCGAAGCCCGGCGACGAGAACCTGCCGGAGTGGCGTCAGCAGCGCAGAAGGCACAAGTTTGGCTATCGCTCGTACTGGCGCACGATGGCCTACCCGCTGGTCGAAGAGGCGTTCGCGCAGGGCGGGTTCTGGACCGAGATCTTCGACCTCGAACTGGCGAAGGCGCACTGGCTCGACGGCAAGACCGGCGGCGACCTGATCACGCTGTTGCACCAAGTGCCCAACGTGGCCAGCGCGCCGATCGGCTGAACTGCAGGGGCCCGCGCGCGGTGGCCGTATGCTGTTGCGATGATCGCGTTCCGCGCCATCGGGCTCATGTCCTTGCTCCTTTCGCCCGCCTCGGCGCAGTTGGCGATCCGGCTCGTGCAGGTGCCGCAGAAGGTCGTGCTGCCCGCGGACCCCGGCTCCAACCTGATGCTCGAGGTCGAGGTCCAGGGCTTCCCACGTGCTGTCGCGCTCGGCGCATTGCTCGGCGGCCCGACGGTCCCGATGCGCCGAAGTGGGGCCACGAGTTGGCAACTCAACCTGGCCACGCCCGAAGTCGCAGCAATGCTGCCTCGAGGCGCCACTCACGGCCGGCTGTTCGTGCATGCTTCCGGTGCGAACGGGGATTCTTCGGGCATCGGCGCCGTCTCGAGCGCGCCCATTCTCTGGGTCGCGAAGGGCGTGCGCGAGACCTCGCTGGGCTGTCGCCTGCGCACCGACTCGGGAACTGTTCACGACGGCAGCGTGCTGTCCTCGACGTGGTTCGACGGCGAAGGCATCACGGCGATCGAGCTCCGTGCACCGCGCGGTCGAATTGACAAGGCGACGGCGTCTTCGGCCGAGCACCGTCTGCCGTTCCTCCGAGTCGCGGAGAGCGAGGTCATGGAGTTGCGCTTCGACGACCAGTTGCGCGAGCTCGTGGCGAAGTCAGAGCAGCTCTGCGTCGAGGCCGAGCTCGACGGGGTGCCCGCGAGCTTCGTGTTCGAGTTCGCGCCCCGAAGGCTCGCGCTCGACGGCACGGCCGAGTTCTCGGTGATCCAACGCGAGGCCTCCTACATGCCCGGCAGTCGGGGTTGGCTCGTGGTCAGGATCGGCGACATCACGATGGGGGGCACCGAGCTCGAGATCCGCGACGCGAACGGTCGTGAGGTCCTCGCGCATCGCTTGGTCTTCGAACGCGAGGCCGTCGAGTTCGCGGTCGCGGACGAGCGCTATGTGCTGGTCGTCGAGCGCTTGCAGAACCGCCTGATTGGCGACGACCATGCCGAACTGTTCGTGCGACCGGCCGCGGGCTACATGCCAGATCGCATCGCGATATTGGTCCGTCGAGTGGCCGCGAGCGGGGACACCTTCCTGCGAGACGGAGTCAAGTTCGATGGCCTCTTGGCGGCGCGGTCGTTGTCGCTGGCCGCGAGCGGGCCGAGCGGGCGCAAGCTCACGGTCGCGACGTTCGTTGACGACGTCGCCAGCACGTCGCGTCGGACCGGCGAGCCGCACACGGTGCTCGGCGCTGACGGCACGGCAGTGACGATGCGTGAGTGGCTGCAGCGCGAGCTCGAGGCGATGGACGCCGCCGAGAAGACGAACAAGTAGCGGCTGGCGCACTCGGGCGCGTTGCCGACCCCGCACTGCGGGCGTAGCGTGGGCACGGCAAACTCGCATGAGCAAGAACGAGCAAGCTGCAGCCGTGCGGGCCGGGATGCGCAACGGCACGTTCGCCGAAGAGGACCACGCCGACTCGGCGTGGAATCGCGCCGCGGCAGCGACCGTCCACGGCGATCCGTTCTGCTGCCGCACCGAGTGGGCGCTGTCGTTCCACGAAGTCTTCTTGCCGCAGCGGCCGGTTCATGTGGTCGAGAGTTGCGGCAGCGTCGTGGCGCTCTGTGAGCGGACCTACCAGGACCTCGGTCGCGTGCTGGAGCCCGTTGAGGCGAGCTGGCGCTTTGGCTGTCCGCTGCTCGGGGCGCGCGCCGTCGATCTGCTCGATGCATTCCTCGCCACGCTGCCAGGGACGCAGAGCCCGAATGCCGTCCTCATCAGTGGGGTCTTGCCCGACGGCGAACTCGCCGAGTCGTTGTGGCGGCGCTTCCAGCGTCGCTTTGAGCTGTACCGGGTCGATGTTGCGGTTCAGAGCAGCGCGAAGCTCGCTGGCGGCCTCGACGGCTGGCTGTCGCGGCGGTCGGCGCACTTTCGGCGACGACTGCGGCAGACGGTGCGGCGGGCCCGCGACCAGGCCATCACCTTCGAACGTCAGGTGCCGAACACCGAAGTCATGGCTCTGGCGCTGTACGAGCGCATGATCGCGGCCGAGTTGGTCAGTTGGAAAGGCATCGGCGAGTGTGGCATGGCGGTGGCTGGTTCGCGCGAGTTCTACCGCTCGATGCTGCTGCGCCTTTCGCGGTCGGCGTCGGCGCGGGTGATGTTCGCCCGTCACGACGGCCTCGACATCGGCTACGTGTTTGGCGGGATCGCGGGTCAGGTCTATCGCGGCCAGCAGTTCAGCTACGCCGACGCGTGGCACTCGTCGTCGATCGGCAATCTGCTGCAATGGGAACAACTGCGCTGGCTGTGCGAAGAGGGCATCGCACGCTACGACATGGGGCCAAAGATGGACTACAAGGTCCACTGGACGGAGATCGAGACGACGATGCACACGTGGTTGCTGGAGCCAAAGAAGTCGCCCCGCTGAGCGGCGCCGAGTGATCGTGAGACTGTGGCGGCGCGGCTCGGCGATGCTGGCTTCACGCAAAGCACGTCGGTTCTTCGCATCGGCGGCGCTGCAGGTTTGCCGCTAGCGGTCGACGGCCCTGCCGGAAGGAGCGGCGCCGCAGTTCCTATGGGTCGGACGGCGAGAACGCGGATGCCAGAGAGCTCAGAATTGTGGCTCGATTGGTCTGACGCAGTCTCGCCGCAGCAGCCGAAGTGCCGCCCCGCACTGGCATTCGGATGCGGTTCTCAGCACTTCGATTCCGTCGGACCAGAGGACCTCCCCTTGTGCGTAGTTGCGGGCAGACTCTGGCGGCTTGCGTGCCATGCGGATTGCTACGGACGGACGACGGTTCGCACCGCGATCGGCACGGCGGCAGCAGCCGGGAGCCCCCAGGTCCTCTCCCTCCGTCCGTTCCGCATGATCCAACGCACCACCTGGTTCATGGCGCTCGTCGGCGCCGTTCTGTCTGTTCCACTTCTGGCGCAAAATGTGCGCGTCACCAACCTCGCTGATCTGCCGCGCAAGCAGTGGGTCGACTTCGCCGTACCGCTGAGCGATGGCGCCAACCTGCCTGAGCAGTGTGACCTCGGCGGCTTCGTTGCCCTGAAGGGCGCTCGCGTCGGTCTGCACTCGCAGATGTTCCACGCCTACGTCGAGCTGCAACCGAACCAGTCGTTCGTCGCGCCGCTCCTGCCGATCACCTCGGACCCGGCGCAGATGCCGCCGTTCGCCACGTCGCCTTGGGTCGACGACGATTCGTTCGCCACCATTCCGCGGCTGCGGGTGATGAAGGATGGGATCGAGCATCGACTCTCGGTGATCCACTTCTTGCAAGTCGAGGACAACCGCGCGCGCCGCGTGTTTCACCTGCGTGCCCGCATCGGCACGACGCCGCTGATCTTCGATGAGTGGATCTACCTCTACTCGACGTCGGACGTGATGAAGTTCGAGATGACGGTGACCTTCAGCGATCCTCGTGTCGCGGATCTCAGCTACGAGTTCGAGGCCATGTGGGTCGAGGCCGGGGAGTTCATGTCGTTCGACTATCGCCGCATCGAGGGCATGCAGCCCCCCGGGCGGCAGGACTTCTGGCCGTGGCACAGCAGCTTTGGCAACTGGATCCAGGTCCTGTCACCGCGCCGAACCATGGGTCGCGGCGAGCAGATGTTCTTCAGTGGCACGGTCCTCGCCGTGCCGAGTCCGGGGCGGCCGGTCGACACGTTGTCGTTCCCCTACGGCTCGCGGCCCCTGTTGCTGACCCCGGAGGAGCGCGCTACCAACTTTGTCGCCGAGACGCGCGGCCCCGTGGTTGCGGTGGCCGACAACTGGAATGGCAAGTGGCTCGCCTGCGGGTGGGTCCCCGAAGTTCCGGCCGGCCAGCAGAACGGCGGCTGGAATGCGGCCAACGCGAGCGCCGCGTCCTTTCGCAATCTCCTGAGCACGACGCGGGATTACTACGCAGCGCGACCAAGAGGGCTGGCGCCGCAGGCGGGATCGACCGGTGGGCAAGAGGACTTTGGCGCCTGCAAGGGCTCGCTTGCCGTGACTGTCGGTGACCCGCGCTACCTGTGGGAAGCGGGCTACTCGATGTACGAGATGTTCGGGCGGCCCTTCCACTATCGCGAAGCCGACGGCTCGCCACTGCAGGCCGTGAATCATCCGAATCTGCGCACGTGGAGTCAGATCATCAACTGCCGCACGACCGGCGACACGCTGGGCTTGCCGTGCCCATTCCCGTACAGCTGGCCATCCAACGGTTGGTCCGGGATCGACGATCAACATCGTTCGCAGAACAACCTCAACGCGCAGCTCGCGTTGACCGGGAGCTACGCCTTGCGCCAAGCGCAGAAGGATCTGCTCCAAATCGATCTGACGCAGCAGCCCGGTTTCGTCGACTCGCCTCGTGCCGAAGGCCGACTGGAACTGGCCTGGAGCAACATGGTGTTGCTGCTCGACGAGGAGTCCGAGCGGCAGGCGTTGTTGATCCACATGGGCAGGCGCATCGACAATCTGCGCGCGATCTGGCCGGGCCGCAACTTCGTCAATGACCCGACGAGGCCGATCCGGGCGATGGCGCTCGGCAGCTCGCCGACCTTCCGCGAACAAGATGGCAGTGCCGTGCCAGCGATCGTGGTCTGGGAGCACAGCATCGCCACGATGGGCTACTACGCCGCCTACCGTGTCACCGGCGACCCGCGCTACCGGCAGATGGCGATGGAGGTCTCGAAGATGATCGTGAACCACTGCATCTACAACCGGAACGGGACCTGGGTCGCGTGCACCAATGTGCGCTATCTGCAAGGTGCGCAAGAAGGTCAGGCTCTGCCGGCGAGCAGCTACTACGAAGGCAGCCCGGACGTGCAGGTCGGCATCAGCTTCTGGGAGTGGATCTTTCCGTCGGTGCTGATCTGCCGCGAACTGCATCGCGGACTGGATCCCGCCCTGGTCGGGCGTTGCGACCAAATCGTCACCGGTCTCGGGGCGCCCACTACCTGGGGCAGCGCCGAATGGTGGGCGGTCATGCCGCGCTGAGTCGAGGTGGGTGCCAAGTAACCCCCGTGGCTGCCGCTGCGAGTCCACTCCTTGCCCTTTGCCGCCGGCGCACTGCTTCGTGCGCAGGTCTGCTGACGAAGCCACTTCTTGGCACTCAGCCGGCAATGGCGAGCTTCGGTGAAGCGACGATGCACTCCTGGCGGTCAAGTGCCGCCAGTGCTTCGGCGAGGCCGCGGGCCACACGCTTTCTGGCCCGGAAGATCACCATCTTCAGGTTGGCGATGCAGACGCCGAGCTGAGCCGCGGTCTCGCGATAGCTGTTCCTCTCGACCTCGACGAGGGTCAACGCGCGCTGTTCCTTCTGGCTGAGGCGGCCAAACTCCACGAGATAGAGCGACAAGAACAGCAGCCACGCCTGATCGACGGTCGCAGCGATCTCGTGGTTGGCGGCCGCGAGCTCGGGCGCCACTGTGTTGGTGTCGACCTGTGGCAAGAATTCGTCGTCGGCGATCAGTGCCTGGGGTTGCCGCTGCAGGCCACGGATACTCGCGAACGTCGTGTTGCGCACGATGCGATGGCCCCAGTTGCGGAACGCATCGGGACGCGAGGGGTCGAAGCGGCTCGGGTAGCGAAACATGTTGACGAAGGCGTCCTGCAGCACGTCGTTGGCATCGACACCACTGCAGTTGCGCAGCCGCGCTCGAATCGTGCGCAGGAAATCAGCCGAGTTGAGTTCGAACAACAGGGCGAATGCTTCGGCATCGCCGGTTGTCTTGAACACGTTCATCAGGCTCGTGCTGAGCCAATCACTGCAATCGAGATCGGTTTGCAGTGGGCTGCCATCGAGCGGCGAGGTGCGCTCGGCGATACGGCAGAGGCCTTCGTGATGAGTGCGCTTCGACAGCTGCAGCAGGCGCTCGCGGAGCGCGGGGCTTTCCGGGTGATGGATGGTCGCGGTGGCCATGATCGGGATCTCCTGCGGGGGGGAAGGCGGCACCGCCCGTGGTCGGGCCTGCCGGTCGCAAGGGAGTCCGCGAGCGCCGCCCCTTACCCATCACGGAATCCCGGCGTGCTAGGTTGGTTTCGTGGCAGTGGCTCCTTGCACTAGTCTTGTCGCGATGTCCCACGCGACTCCGGCGCCTTCCCGCGGCCTGCGCGGCAAACTCGTCCTCGAACTCCTGGTCGTCGTGCTCGGCATCACGATCTCGTTCTGGTTGCAAGAATGGCGCGACCAGCGGGAGGACCGCAAGCAAGAGACGCGGCTGCTGCGAGGACTCGTTGCTGAGCTGCGCGTCGACCGTGCCGAGTTGCTGAAGCGCCGAACGCGAATCGAGCAGGACATCGCCAGTGTTCGCCGTCTGCTCCAGCCCGACACGGCAGCCCTGAGCGAACGCGAACTCGACGCCGCGATGGACGTAGCGCTTGGCTATGTGTCGTTTGCCCCGTCGCGTTCGACCTATCTCGAGCTGCAACAACTCGGGGGCTCGCGACTCCTGCGCGACAAGCTCCTGCTGCACCAGATCATTGCCCTCTACGACCGCATCTATCCGATTGCGACCGAATGGGACGCAGTCAACCGCAGCTTCGTCCTGGAGCGCCTGTTCCCGTACCTGGATGCGCACGGGCCGAGCTTCCAAGTCGAGATGAGCGGCGCCTCAGCGAGCGGCTACCACGAGGCGTTCCGCGCGCTGGCGCCGCAGAACGAGTTTCGCAACCTGCTGCGCAGCGCGACCGTGTTCAGGGAAGGGCAGCTCGCGAGCTATCAGTTGCTGGTCGCGGCGGTGGACAAAGTGCTGGAGGGGATGGGCGCCGGCGGGTGAGTCGGCAGGAGCCCAGCGGTTGACCGGTGCTCGCGGCAGGGACTACAGTCTCGGCGCGATCCATCTCGCCCTCTCCTGACGAGGGATCGCCTCGATCGGGAACTCGTGTCACGCCACCATGAACCGTCCGTGGGCCCGATTGTGGGCGCGTCTGTTCCGCCGGAGCTGTTGCATCACTTTCTCGGCGACGGGTTGGACGACGAGTTCCAGCGCACCGCGAGCAAGGTCCTGACGAGCCTGTCGGCACGGTTGGCGAACGAGGCGCAGCGGTTCGTGGCAACGGAGCCCCCGACGCAGCTCGGCCCCTACCGCGTCGAAGCGCCGATCGGCCGCGGTGGTATGGGCACGGTCTATCGCGGCGTTCATGCCACGACCGGCAAGGCCGTCGCGATCAAGACGGCGCCGGCCGGATCGGATCTCGCCCACGTGCTGCGCGAAGAAGCTTCGGCGCTCGGCAGCATCGACCACCGCGGAGTGGTGCAGGTCTACGATCACGGTGTCGACCACGGTCTCGCGTGGATGGCGATGCAACTCGTCCGCGGCCAGACGCTGCGCGAGGTCTTCGAGCAGCGGTGGGACGATGCCACCACGCCGCTCTCGCCGAAGGACGGACTGCGCTACCTGGCGTGGATGCGCGACCTCGCGCTGGCGCTGCACGCAATGCACGAACACGGCATCGTCCACCGCGACGTGAAGCCGTCGAACGTGATGATCGCCGAGGATGGGTTTCCCTACGTGATCGACTTTGGGCTGTCGCTCGATGTGTCGACGGACCCGATCGTCGATGCGTTGGCGGGCACCGTTCCGTACATGAGCCCGGAGCAGGTTCTGGCGATGACCCAGCTCGACGGGCGCTCGGACATCTACAGCCTCGCCGCGTGCTTCTACGAGTTGTTGAGCGGTCGCAAGCTGGTGCTCGCCGACGAACGGGGCGTGGGGGTGTTTCGCGAGATTGCCTTCGGCATCGTCAAGCCGCTCTCAGCGGTGGCGCGTTCGCTGCCCAAGGGCTTTGACTGCGTGTTCGCGAAGGCGCTCCAGAAGGACCCGGCCAAGCGCCATGCGAGTGCCAAGGACTTGGCGACGGACCTCTCGCGGTTGCTGGCAGGAAAGGGACCAGTGTTTGCCCGCGAGAAGCTGGCGGTGGCCGTGATGCGTCGGTGGCCGGCGATCGCCGGCGCTGGTGTGGTGATGGCGGCGCTGCTCGTTGTTGGCCAGGGTTGGTGGGAAAGGCGCGCCGCGTTGGCGGCGTTTCGGGCGCAGTGCGAGGCAGGGATTGCGGGCGATGCAGGGGATGCAACAGCGGCATTGGCCCTGGCCCTGCGCATGCAGTCAGAGTTTCACGGCGACCAAGAGTACGAAGACCTCTATCTGGGCACGCTGACCGCGGTTTCGCCAGGTTTGACCAGGGCCGTGTTCCAGCGCGCGGCGTTGGTGCCGACCAACATGGTGGCTGCAACCGTGACGGGTCGTGTTGGCGCGATGGCGGGCATGCATCTCGCTTCCGGGGTCGCGATGAGTCCGGAGACGCGCATCGAGCTCGTGGTGCAGAACGCCTTCTACCACCTGCGGTCCGGCTCCGAAGGCGACGCGTTGCGGGTCCTTCGTAGCTTGCCGGAGGCATCGCGCAACGATGAGCGTGTGCGACACCTTGACGCATTGATGACGCTCGTCGAGTGCAAGCAGACCAAGGCGGGTGATGCGACGGCTTCGCGCACGCTGGCTGTAGATGCATCGCGCGACTTTGCCAACCTGAAGGTCGACACCTTGTGTTGCCGCGCGATGCTCCTCCTCGAAGCCTCGTCCTGCGATCGCGTCGGCGAGACCTTTCAGGACGAGGAGTTTGGCCAGTCGGCAACGCCGATGTTCAGCGGCGTCAGGCGACCGGCAACGATGGCGATTGCGCTCGCTCGTCAAGAGGAGATGCGAGAGGCGCTCGTGCGCCTCGATATGGCACTGGCAAAGACGCTGCGCGAGACCGCCACGGATCGCTTCGCTGCCAACATGGTCGCGACGTTGCTCGCGCTGGTCCGCCTGCAGACTGGGGACCCCGCAAAGGCACTCGGGGTGATCGAGGATCGGCTGGCCGAGTCTGGGCTCGCGCCAGAAGCCGCGGAGCGGCCCGCGATGGTGTTGATCGAGGCGGCAGCTGGCTTCCGCGTTCAGGTTCGGCAGGCGGACACCGACTCCGAGGCGATGCACCGCGTGGTTGTGCGCTTCCGCGAGGCTGCCGAGTTCGAGCCGCAGCTGGCGAAGCGGTTCACGCAAGAGATCGGGCGCGGCGATTCGGAACTAGACGGGCCACTGCGGGGCCGCTTCGACGTTGTCTGTGCCGAGTTCCTCGACGAGCTGATGCGGGTCAAGGCGGATCCCAAGGTCTACACGGCGCCAATCCTCTTTCTGACCCAGTTTGCCGGCTTCGAGTGGGATGCGCGCGGATCGATGGACCCGTATGCGCACCTCGCGCTCGCAGCGTCGCAGTGCCAGCGTCCGCTCGCAGCCGATGGCGAAGACGAGGAGTCGGCGAGCCGCGTGTTTTGGTTCTCCGCGACCAAGCTCGCTGCGCAGGTGCAGTCGTGGACGGTCGAGGAGAAGCTCGCGTACTGCGAACAGTTCGCAGAGTTCTCGAAGAGAATGACGCCCCCGACGTGCATCGAGGCAGAGGTTGCCTTGCTGTGGGCGAGGCGCGAACTGAAGCCCGGGGACCCGACTGCCGCGGCGGCGTTGCGCGAGGGCTGCGCGCGGTGGCAGGTCTACCGCGACAACCTCGGTCCGAGTGTCGCCGCTGGATACCTGCGGGAGATCTGCGATGGCTTCCTCAAAGAGACGAAGTAGATGCGAGGCTTCCACTTGGCACTCGGCACTCGGCACTCGGTGCGCGTCTGCACGTCGGGAACCGCGCGCGTCGCAGCCTGCCACAAAATCCGGCCTGACAGTTTGCCCATCGTCTTCTGCTATCGCTGTCGGCGAGTGCGTCACGGAACTTCCGCCCGTAGTAACTCTGCCAACCCGAGTGTCTAGGTCGCACCGGCGGACGCGCACATCTCCCGATCCTGTTCGTCCGCACCTACATCGACCGAACGCCGGCGTGGCGTTTCGACGGCGCGGCGCGCGTCGTGGTATCGTCATCCTCTCGCGAGCCCATGCGCGCGGACTCCACGCTGCGCATGTGCGGCTGCGCCTTCGCTAGCCAAACACCACCCGTCCAGGATTCTCATGCTTCGGATCCATCTCGTGCGTTTCTGCATGGCGGCATTTCTGCTTCTGCTGGCCTCGTGCACGAGCGTGTACGTCCAGCGGGCCTCCTCGCCGGGCTTTGATGCTCTGGGTATCCCGCCTGGTCCGGAGCCTATTGGGGTGCGGTTCACCTCAGCGGACGATCGGGTCGTGGTCGAGGTTCGACTGCTGCAAGACCCCCTCCGCGAAGGGCACAAATTCGTCACCTCCAAGAGCCCGTGGGTGTCGCAGTGCGTGCTCATGAACGAGCAGACAAAGAAGTGCGGGTTCGCCCTGCTGACCGAGGCCCACTGCGAGATCCTCAACGCGACGCTAGCCGAGGCCACCGCAGTGAAGCCCGCGACCGCGACGCTGTGCTTCACCAAGGCCGATTTTGTCGACTTCACCTTCGACCCGGCTATGCCCCACATCCTGGTGATCCGTACTGCGTTCGGATCGGACGAGGCCTCATGGTCGCTGGAGTGGGCGGCGAACGGCCGCAAGCCGGCAGCCTTCAAGCCAGGAGACTGCCTGTGAGCTTCGAAGACTTGGTTGGCGCGAGCGCTGGTGGCGGCGGCCGGCCCCAGCGACCGATGGCGTCATCGCGCGGTCCCCGCGGAAGCTATGGAACTCGCTGCGAACTCGCTCCTTGCCCTCGACCTGCGTGGCTCGGCCGCGCTCGCAGGCCAATTGGGAACGCACTTCGAGAGCTCTCACGTCACAGGCAGGCACGTGTATGCGCGCTGGCCCTGCTCGGTCTCGTGGCCGTTACCTTGCCCTCGTGTCTCACCGTGCATCTCACGGATGCGCATCTCACAACTGCCGCGCAGGATCCGGCCCAGACGAGCAGGATTCCGGGACCCAAGCCAAAGCGGATCCGAATCCACGATGGCGATCCCATCGTGGAGATCGTTGTTACGGTGCAGCACGACAAGGCTCGCGCTGATCACACTTTCGTGGAACCGACGTCCGGCCTTCGAGCGGAATTTCTGCTCGTGGACGATGCGACCAAGGACGGTGAAGTTCTGTTGCTCAACTCACCGAACATCACGAGGCTGAAGGAGGGCGTTGCCAAGTCGAAGGCGCTGGGTTCGATCGAGCAGCTGGTCGTCTTGGAGTTCAAGAAGTCGGACTTCCCAATTCTGGCGACGCTTCCTCTTGGAGCCCGCAGGGGCTTGGTCAGTCGCGTGCCTTTCGGATTGACCGCTGAGAACGCGAAAGAAGAGTGGGATGCCAACGCGGTCGAGGTAGTCCAGAAGACCAAGTAGGGGGATCTACGACGCGGGGGCGATCCGGTCCCAACTGGCCAGGGACACGACTTTGCATCAGGACGCGGCGCCGCCTTGAGGCCACCATCCGCCGCCCTTCTGCTCCGCCTTCGCTATGCTCCTCGCCGTGACGACGGAGCCGCGAAACTCGGAACACTTCTGGTCCCTGCTTTACGACGACCTTCGCACCGTCGCCGCCGACATCCTCGCCCGCGAACCGCGCAACGGTTCCGTTCACGCCACCGTGCTCGTGCATGAAGCGTTCCTTCGGCTGCAGCGCGAACGCAAGCTCGCCGGCGACTCGCGTGAGTTCGTGCGCGGCGTCGCGTTCGCGATGCGGCGGATCCTGATCGACCGCGCGCGATTTCGCGGGCGCCAAAAGCGCAGCGCCAAGTTCGACCCGCTCCACGACGACACGCTGGACTCTGCTCGCGGGCTGCCGCCTGAGATGCTGCTCGACGTGGACGCGCTGCTCGTCGAGCTCGAACAACTGAGTCCGCGTCGCGCCGAGGTGCTCAACCTCCGGTTCTTCGGCGGTCTGACCGAGGACGAAGTCGCTGCGGTGCTCGGCGTTTCGCGACGCACGGTGCAGGACGAGTTCCGCAGCGCGCGCGCGTGGGTGATGGCGCGATGGAGTTCGCTGGGAGATCCCGAGAGGACCTGATCATGGCACCCGGCGCGATGACGATCTTCGAGCAGGCGATCGCGCTGCCGGTCGAGCAGCGGGGGGCGCTGCTCGAAGCGCTGTGCGGCTCGCGGCCGGCAGTGCGGGCGGAGGTCGAGCGGATGCTTGCGCAGGATGCCGTGCTCCTGGCTGCTGAGGCGACCCGAAAGCACCCCGCACCGGCAGCACGCGTTGCCTGCATCTTGCCCGAACGCATTGGCTCCTACCGCGTGCTCGGCAAGATCGGCGAGGGCTCGAGCGGCACGGTGCTGCGCGCCGAGCAAGAGCAGCCCCGGCGCGAAGTAGCGCTCAAACTTCTGCAGACCGGCAGTGTCTCGACCGCCAGCATGCGCCGGTTCGTGATCGAGGCCGAGGCACTCGCGCGGTTGCAGCATCCCGGCGTACTGCAGATCTTCGAGGCTGGCGTCGCCGATGTCGGGGGCACCGCTGTGCCGTTCTTGGCCACGGAGCTTGTTCGCGGTCTGCTGTTGCATGAGTGGCGCGCGGCGGCGAAGCCCGATTGGCGACAGTGCTTGGCGGTGGTGCTGCAGATCCTCGACGCCGTGGAGTACGTGCACCGACAAGGCGTGATCCATCGCGACCTCAAGCCGCAAAACGTCGTCATCCGCGAAGGCGACGACGCACTGCGCGTCTGCATCCTCGACTTTGGCGTGGCGCGGCTGCAGCGGTCCGAAGTCGATACGGAGCGCACTCTGCAGGGCGCGGTCGTGGGCACACTCGCCTACATGAGTCCGGAGCAGGCGGTTGGCAGCGCGTGCGTCGACACTCGCTCCGATGTCTGGTCGACTGGCGCGATCTGCTACGAGTTGCTCACGGGCCAACCGCCGATGCCGCCTTTCGATGGCGAACTCCAGCAACGGATTGCCCAGCGGCGGGAGGCGATCGCCGTTCCGCTCGGCGACGTCGATGGGCGCTTTCGCGGCGACCTCGAGGCCGTCGTCAGCAAGGCGTTGGCGACGGATCCTGAGGAGCGTTACGGCTCGGCAAGTGCCTTCGCCGAGGATCTGCGTCGCGTGCTGGCGCACGAAACCGTGGAGGCGCACAGCGCGACGGTGTGGCACCGCGTACGGTTGTTCGCTCGGCGACGACGGGCGTGGATGGCAACCCTGGTGCTGATCGCACTCCTCGCCGCCGCGTCGCTCGCGGTGATGGTACAGTCCTATGCCGAGGTGCGAGCATCTCGGCAACGGGTGCGCGACGTGCTGACGATGGTGACACGGCGCGTGTTTCTGCTGGAGCAGTCGATCGGAACCTTCGCGCTGCGGCGCGAACTTCTGCTCGGCATCGGCACCGAACTCGCGTCCCTTGCCGAGCGCGCGCCGGATGATCCCGACCACTTGGCGCTGCGCGCGGATCTCGCGGTCGCCCTCGGCAATCTTGAAGTGCAGGCCGATCGGCGTTCTGCCGCACGGCCGTTTCGCGAGCAGGCGCTGCTGCTCCGGCAGAGGCTGGCCCAGGCTCGCCCGGAGGATCCTCTGGTAGTCAGAGACTTGGCGACCGACCTCGTGCGACTTGGCGACCTGGAGAAGGACGAAGGAGATCCAGAGCGGCCTCGTGCCAGCTACCGAAAGGCTCAGGCGTTGTTCGAGAGGCTCGTCGACGACGGCCATTGCGACCCCAGGTCTCTCGACGACCTTGCGCACGGTTGCAATCGGATGGCCCACTTCGCGATCGAAGACCGCGAGTTTGCCGCGGCAGAGCAGCTTCTGGCGCGCCAACAGCAGTTGCTGGACCAACTGCTGCGGGACGCGCCCGAGCGACCTGCCACGATGATCAATGGGCGCTCGCTCTGGCTGATGCGGGCGTTCCTGGCCGAACGGCGTGGGGATCCAGCGCTGCAGCTGCGGTGTCTGCGGGCGGTCTTGGAGTTCTGTGATCCACTGCTCGATCAGCGTCCTGCCGATGCCGAAGCGCTGTTCGGTGCTCTGAGCGCGCGCATGAGATTGGCGGAGAGTGCCTTGCAGTCTGGCGATGCCGTGGAGGCACGGCGGCTTGCCAGCGAAGCTCGCGATCGACTTCGCCGGGCCGGCCCCAACCTCGACGAAGCGCGCTTGCAGAGTTTGTTGGGGTACTTCGCCGACGATCGCTGGAAATGATCGTGCGCGCCTTGCTCGCGCTCGTCGACGCGCGGCAGCAGCCGACCATGGTGCTACAGGGTCCGGCTCTTGTCGGTTCCGTGTCGGCGTGTCGGCGTGTCGGCGTGTCGGCGTCGTCCCCACTCACGGCCATCGTCAGGCGACCGCCTCAGCGGCCGCTGGGTTCGGTTTCGTGGCCCTCGACGTTGGCCAACAACGTCCGCAGCCGTGGCAGAGCGCGTTGCAGTTCGAGCACGTGCGCTTTGGTGACCCAGTCGATGTGGCGAAGGTCGAGGTACTCGAGTTGCGTCGCGGCGAGGAGTAGTGGCATCGCTGCCGCAGACAAACCGCGCGATTGACGAATGTCGAGATGCCGCAGGGTGCCGATGCGCAGCAACTGGGCGAGACCTTGGTCGGTGATCGCGTAGCAGGCAGGCAGCTCCAAGTGTTCGAGGCGCGGTTGGCGCCGGCGCAGCTTGTTGCAGAAGGAGTCGTCGAATTCGCCGCATGCGGAGAGCATGAGCAGCGGCGGCAAGGAGTCTGCCAGCACGTCGGTTTCCGTCGTGCTCGAGCCGAAGCCGAAGAGATCGAGTCGTTCGAGCGATTGGAAGTCGCGCAGTGCTCGCACGCCAAGCAGCGAGCAACTCGGCTCGGCCATCAACAAGGTGCGCAAGGACTTCGCGCGCGACAGGCCGGTCAGCGCTGCATCGGTGACGCCGCAACCGCCGAGGTCATAGGCTCTGTGCGCTTGTGCTTCGTAGTCCTTGGTCGTCGGCCCCAAGAAGTCGCCACCGCCGCTTCGCCACGACATGCCATCGATGTTGGCGACGGCGAGGTGTTCGAGGTGCGGTAGTTCGGCGAGGCGTGCGATCGCGGTGCCGGGAAGCGCCATGCAGGCGTCGAGGGTGAGCGACTGGAGTCGCGTACAGCGCAACAGCGCGACCACGACCTCGGCATCGACACCGTAGTTGGCCGACAGGTCCAGGCGCCGAAGTGCTGCGAGCCGAGACAGCGCGGCGAGCGCGTAGGCCGGCACGTCGAAGTGAGTGAGGCACAGTTCTTCGAGCAGCGGCAATCGTTCGAGGTGCCCGATCGTGGCGTTGGCGATGGCTTCGGGACCGCCGCCGCTGCCGCCGAACGGAAACGCCTCGGTGATCGCATGGGCGCCGCGAATCCGGAGCGTGCGCAACTTGCTCAACTTCGCCAGCGTGTCGAAGCACGTGGCCGTGATGCACGGTGGTTGCTTCGGCGGCATGGTCTTCAGGCCGAGGCCGAGCACCATCGCTTCGGGGTACCGGATCTCGAGGAACCGTAGTTCGCGCAGTCGCAGCAGCGCCGACAAGGCAGAGTCGTCGAGGCCAACCGCACTGACAGCGAGCGTGGTTGCTGGCAAGGCGTCGATGTCGGCGCGTGAGTAGACCTGGACCGGTTCGGGTTCTTGCGCCGGCGTTGCCGGCTCTGCTGGGCGTGGCCACAGCGCGAAGGTCGCGACCACCAAGCAAGCGAGCAGCAGCGCCGCAACCGCTTGCCAGTGCGTGTGGCGTGGCACTGCTGCCGACGGCACGCGAGCGGCATCGCCTGCGCGAAATCTGGCGACCGTCACGCGGGCGAGATCCGGCGGTGCTTCGGCACCGAGCGCCTCGCGCAGTGCCCAGTCCAATCGCGTGTCCCTTGCGTCGTCGGTCATGGTGCGAGCCGTCGTTCGATGCAATCACGGAGCGCGGCGCGGATGCGCTGCAGCAGAGTTCTGGCGCCGTGCTCGCCAATGCCAAGTTCCGCGGCGAGGGTCTCACGACTCGTGCCTTCGGCGTAGACGCGCTGGAGCGCGAGGCGCGAGCGCGGCGGTAGCACGTCGAGGCAGGTCCGCAGCGCCGCGATGAGCCCGTCGCCGGCGTCCGTGGCGCAGTCTTGCTGCCACAGCTGTTCGGCCGCGTCGAGCCAGCGCGCGTGCGAGCGACCCTCGTCCCGCACTCGGCGTAGCCACAAGAACTTCGCGGCCTGCCGCAAGTAGCCTGGCGCGGCGTCATCGTCGACGTTCCGCTCGAGTGCGAGCAGCAGGGCATCTTGCGCCACTTCGTCGGCGGCATGTGCGGGGCAGCCGCAAGCGCGCAGGAAGCGCCAAAGGCCGCGTTGGTGCCGATGTACGAAGGCAAAGGCCGCGTCGCCGGTGGTGTCGGCTCGAGCCTGGGGGCTCGCGGTCTCATCGATGCGTGACACGTGGGGGAATCTCCGGGAGCCCGCCGAGAGTACGCAAGAATCCCAGCGGCTGAAGTGCTCGAGTCGATTTGACTCGGGTGCTGGCTCTCCGGCGCCGCCGCCGCGGGGTCCTCGTCACCAGGGCGGCCAAGCACCGCGCGCTTGGGCTCCTGCAGCAGAGGTTGACCGCACGGCCGCCGAGGCCGCCGAGGTCGGGCTCGCTGCCGGCACCGCTTCGTCAGGCACTCGGTGTCTACTCGGTGCTAACACTGGCGGGATCGCCGCCGTCTGGTTCGGCATGAGCCCGATTCCGACTCGATCCCCCTCACGCTGCAAGCTGCGTCGAGCAGCCGAGCTGCTGCTCGCCTTGCCTCCGCTGTGACGAGTATCTTCGCACTCACGTGCCCAACGTCGCCGCGCACTCGCCGGGAAGCCCTGGCACCGCAGAACTCGTGCAGCGCGCACAAGCGGGCGACCGCGCGGCGTTCGCGGTGCTGTACCGCGAGTTCGCCCGGACGGTGCACGGCATCGCGCTCGCGACGTGCGGCGAGGACGACGCCGACGACCTTGTGCAGGACGTGTTCGTGCAAGCATTCCAACGATTGACCGAAGTGCGCGATCCTCGTGCCTTCGCTGGCTGGCTCTGCACCACGGCGCGACGTGCGGCCATCGATCGCCTAAGAGCGCGACAGCAACGGCCGCAGCCGATGCCGCTCGACGAACCGGTCGGCCGTGAGCATGCACCGGGTGACGCGTTTGCCGTGCGCGCCGCCGCCGCCCGCGCACTGGCCTGCATCCGAAGGCTCCCCGAGGCCTATCGCGAGACTCTGACCCTGCGCCTCGTCGAGGGCCTCTCAGGTCCCGAGATCGCTGCCCGCACCGGTCTCACGCATGGGTCCGTGCGCGTCAACTTGGTGCGCGGCATGGCGCAGTTGCGGCCCTTGCTGGCAGAGGCAGGTCTACCGTGAACGAGCACGAAGACTACCTCTTCCTTGGAGCCGGCACGCCCGATCCCGAGATCGTGGCGCTCGAGCATCTGCTGTCACCGCTCGCCCACGACGGCTGCGAGCTGCCGCTCGAACGGCTCGGGCCGGACGCGTCGCACCGTGCGACTCTGCGCCCATGGCTGTGGCTCGCTGCGGCCATGCTCGTCTCGCTCGCGATGGCGCTGGCGCTGTCGCGCGCGACCAAGCTGCAGCGCGGCTCCTCCTCGCGCACGTTCGTGGCGCAGCAGGAATCGCTGACGCTGCCGCTCGAGCCGTTCGGGCAAGTCGTGTTGCAAGGCGGCGCCGAGCTCGAGTTCGTCCATTGGCGCGACGATGAGTTGCGCGTGCGCCTTCGTCGCGGCACGTGCGTGGTCGAGATTGACGAGACGGCGCGACAAGGCGCAGCCTTCGTAGTCGTGGAGACCGAGCTTGGCGAAGTTGCGGTCGAGGAGCAGGCGCGGCGGTGCTTTGGCGAACTGTCGATGGATCCCGGGACGCACACCGGGGAGCTGCGCGTGCACGACGGTCTTGGCCGCGTTGGGTCTGAGGCTCGTACCGTTGTCGTACCGGCGGGCGCCGCGGTGCGACTCTCGCTGGCCGGGCCTTCGCTGCCGCTGTTTGGCGACGCCACCGACGAGCTGCGCAAGATGGTGAATCGAGCTGCCGCCTACGCCGCCAAAGGCGTGGATCTCGATACCAAGCTTGCAGTGGACCTGGTCGCCACCTGCCGCATGCCACGCGACACGCTGGTGTTGTGGCACCTGCTGCAGACCGACGACGAAGTGCAGCGGGCCAGTGCGGAGGCGGCGCTGGTGGCGCTGGCCGGCAGGCCGGAACCGATCGTCAAGGGCCCGCTGCCGAGTTGGTCCGCTGAGGTGTGGCTCGCGTTCTTGCAGAAGGGTGCTTGGCGCTACGCCAAGTGACTTTGGCCCGGTGGCCAGCGGTGACCTCGCGCCGGCCCCAGGGCATTTGGCCTCGGTGCCTGCGTCGCACGGGTTCGATCGCTAGACTCTCGCGCCTGCTCCGACTGGATCGTCACCCATGAATCGTCGCACTCTGATCGCTCTGGCATTCCTCGTCCTGCCGCTGGCCGCGCAAGAGCGCGCCAAGGTCGGCGACAAGATGCCGGACTTCTCGTTCTCGCAGTTCTTGAATGGCGACGGGCGTCAAAGCCTGTCCGAGTTCTATGGCCAGCCGGTCGTCATCGACCGCTGGGGCACACATTGAGGCCCGTGCATCGGGGGCTCCGTGCCGAGCGCCATCAAACACGATCACGAACTCAGCAAGAGCGGTCTCGTCAGCATCCTGGTCGAGGTCCAGGGCGCGAATGAGAACGAGCTCGCAGCCTTCCTGTGGAAGACGTTTCCGGGCAATGACTGCTTTGCCTGCACGAGCACCTTTGTGCCGAATCCCGAAGCCCCCGGCATCCCCAACGCCTGTGTGATCGGGGTTGATGGGACGCTGCTGTGGTCGGGCAATCCGCTTTCGGACACCAAGAAGATCGACGAGCTCATCGCTGCCGAGCTGGTCAAGGTCAAGAAGGGCTGGGGTGCCAGCGCTGGTGCACGCAAGGTCCGCGCGTCGCTCTACGGCAAGCGCGACCTCGCCGCCGCCTTGGCCGCAGTCGAGGAGTTGCCAGAAGGCGACGAGCGCACGCAGTTGCAGAAAGAGGTCGATGCTCGCTTCGCATCGGCGAAGAAGTCGATCGAGAACCTGAAGTCGCAGGGTTACTTCTTGAAGGCCGAGGAGCAGAGCAAGGAGCTTGCTCGCAGCGTCGGTCAGCGTGCCCCTTGGGTCACCGAGGTGCAGCCGATGGTCGCCGAGTTCGACGGCGAAGCCCTGAAGGCCGAAGTCGCGCTGGACAAGAAGCTCGACAAGATCCAGGACCAACTCCGGGGCAAGAAGGGCGATGGCGCGCCGAAGGCGCTGGCCGCGCTGCTCAAGAACGAAGGCAGCTCCAAGGTGCTCGATCGCGCGCGCGCGCTGCTGCTAGCGCTGCAGACCAAGGTCGAGTGACTCGCGCGGACCGCGACCGCCATCGGCGCACTCACCAGTGCGTCGGGGCGTAGTCCTTCAAGAACTGACCCCACACGTGCGTGCCGGTGCGGATGCCGGCAAAGATCGGATCGACGATGCGCGCCGCGCCGTCGACGATGTCGAGCGGCGGCGAGAAGCCGTGCTCCTCGACTTTGCGCGCCGCGATCTCGGCCGGGTCTTCGTCGGTCACCCAGCCGGTGTCGACGCTGTTCATGTGGATGCCGTCCTGCACGTAATCGCGCGCCGACGTGCGCGTCATCATGTTGAGGGCGGCCTTCGCCATGTTGGTGTGCGGATGCTTGTCGGTCTTGAAGGCGCGGTAGAACTGCCCCTCCATCGCCGACACGTTGACGATGTGCTTGTCGCGCGTCTTTACCTTCTGCATCAGCGGCTTCAAGCGCGCGTTGAGCACGAATGGCGCCACCGAGTTGACCAACTGCACTTCGAGCAACTCGACGGTCGTGACCTCGTGCAGCGGCATGCGCCAGCTGTTGTGCCCACGCAAGTCGACTTGTTGCAGGTCTTGATCGAGCGTGCCGTCGGGGAAGATGCCGTCGTGGTGCACGAGGTCTTCGGCCAGCAAGGCTCGCTGCGACAACTCGGGCGCATCGTGGTCGCGCAGCGGCTGTGGCACAGTCGGCAGCGATCTGGTTCCGGCGGCGTGTTCGAGCGTGCGGCAGCGCAGTTGCTCATGCGAACGCAGCACGTGCCGGGCGCCATCGGGTAGGAGCGACAGCGGCTCGCGCTCTTGGTCCATCAAGTGGCGATAGAACCCTGTCGGGCGGCGCACGGTCTGGCAGGCGTTGTTGATGATGAAGTCGAGTCGGTCGAGGGTCGCGTTGCAGTGGCGCGCGAAGGCCTCGACGCTTGGTGTGTGCCGCAGATCGAGACCGTGCACCTGCAGGCGATCGCGCCAGTCCTCGAAGTCCACCTCGCGCGCATAGCGCAGTGCGGCGTCGTGTGGAAAGCGCGTCGTCGCGATCACCGAGCAGCCGGCGCGCAGCAACAGGATGCTCGCTTGGTAACCGATCTTCACGCGCGCACCGGTGACGATGGCGGTGCGCCCGCGAAGGTCCGCGGTCTGCTGACGCTTCGCGAAGTTGAAGTCGCCGCAGCGCTGGCACATCGAGTCGTAGAAGTGGTGCAGCCGGGTGAACGATGCCTTGCAGACGTAGCAGTAGCGTTCTTCGCGGACGACTGGGCGGGCGTCGACTGCGTCTGCGGCCGGCGCTGCCGTCGCCGCCGAGGCGAACGCTTCGTCGAGGTCGGTGCCGGCCGCGACCGGTGCCGGCAGCGGCGGCGGCGGTGTCACGAACACAGCTTCCTTGCGCAGCTTGCGGATGCCGGTGCACGAGAGTTTCTCTTCGTCTTCGGCGCGCTTCTGCGCCTTGCGCTGGCGCCGCATCTCGCGCCACAGCTCGCGCTTCTGCCATGGGTCTGGTCGAGCGACGCGTCCAGCGGCTTGCAGCAGGTCCTTGCGCAGCTCGTCGTCGAGGTGGGCGAGGACCGCGCGATCCGACAGCACTTCCTGCAAGAAGGCGATCGTTGTGCGCGCGCGCTCGGCCAGGGTCTTGGGGTCCAGGGTCTCGGGCTGGCTGTCGGCGGGCTCGGTCACAGGGGCGAGGAGGATAGCAACGGAATGGACACTCTGCCCGCCGCTCACCAAGTGTGGGGGTGCTTCACCCGCACGTAGAGCTCCTCGACCTTGGTGCGGGCCCACGGCACGCGGCGCAAGAACTTCAGCGACGAGGTGACGCTCGGCTCGTACGTGAAGCAGCGGACGTCGATTTCGCGGGCCATCTGCTCCCAGCCGAGGTGCTCGACGAGGAACTCGAGGATCGCCTTGAGGGTGACGCCGTGAAGTGGGTTGTTCGGTTGGTCGTGCACGAGGGGGGCGCATTCTGGCACGGCCGTGCGATCCGCGCGCGCGGCGAGTCCAGAACGCGGCGCCCGATCCGGCTGTCCGTCAGCGTCTCACTGCACGACGACCTGCACGCCGTCGGTGGCGCGGAAGCACCCGGTGGTCTCCAGCGACGAGCCCTGGAAGCACAACGCGGCGCCGACGAAGACCGGGTTGTTCGGCACGGCGAAGCAGAACGTCGCAGGCCCGCCGATCTGCACGAACACCTCCGTCGGCAGACCGTAGAGGAAGCTCGCGACGCAGCCGGTCGGCGGCGGCACGACCCCCGGTGCGCCGCTGCAAGCCCCCGGCGTCAGCAGCAGGAAGCTGAGGCCCGCGGCGTTCGGCGACGGGTTGGTATAGCTGAGACAGAAGGTCGTGCCGATCCGCGGCGGCGTGGCGCACGCGAGCGGCAGGCCACCGCCCGAGACTTCGCCGGGGCCGGCGCGATCGCACTCGGTGACCAGTTCCCAGGTGTCCTGCAGATGGCCGTACGAACCGGAGCCCGGGAACCCGCCGAACATCACCGTGCGCGAACGAGCGCGGTCGAAGGCCATTCCTTGGGTCGAGCGCCGCGGCGGCAGCTCGGTGCTCGGACGCAGGGTCCAGGCGCTGCCGTCGTACTCCCAGGTGTCTTGCAGGACGGTGTTGCTGGAAGTGGAGCCGCCGAACAGCACGCAGCGACCGCGAAGGTCGTCGAACACCATGCGCGCACCTTTTCGAGCAGGCGGACGAACGGGCGAGAGATCCTGGGTCCAGTTCGCGCCGTCCCATTCCCAGCAGTCCTGGAGCGCGAACTGGGTCACGCCGCCAAACATCACGGTCCGCCCGCGGCGGCTGTCGAAGGCGAGAGCGACGTCGAAGCGGTTCGGCGGCGTGGTCGGCGACGGGCGCGGCGTCCACGTGAGGCCGTCGTACTCGTGCACGAGGTTCTGGCCGAGCGAGCCGGGGTAGAGCACGGTGACGTTGCGCACGCTGTCGAACGCCAGTTGGTGCTGATACTGGCCCGGCGGCGACGACGGCGTTGCCACCAGGGCCCAGTTCGCGCCGTCCCACTCCCAGGTGTCGCGGAGGAGCGCGCCGTTGCTGGCCTGGCCGCCGAACAAGATCACGCGCTGACGCAAGCTGTCGTAGGCCATTGCGTGGTAGGTGCGAGCCGGCGGCGTGACCAGCGGGGTGCGCCGCTGCCAGGTGGTGCCGTCGAACGTGAACGTGCCGGCGACGCCTGGGTTGGTGGACTCCGTCGTTCCGAACCAGACAGTCTCGGCGCGCGCTTCGTCGTAGCACAACGCGTCGGCGTTGCGCGCCGGCGGCATCGCCGAGGCCGCGAGTGTGGTCCACGACGTGCCGTCGAAGCCGTAGGTCTCGGCGCTGTTCCAGCCCGAGTGCTGCGGGATGATCGCCGTCCCGCCGAAGACGACACAACTCGAGTTGACGGGGTCGTAGACCATTCCCGCCGCAGTGAGGCGCGGTGTGGCCGCGAAGTTGCGCGTCCACTGCGTGCCGTCCCATTCGTAGGTGTCGTCGTAGTTGATGCCGCAAGCGGGTTGGCAACCACCCTGGCCACCGGTCAACACGACGCGATTGCGTTGCCAATCGAATGCCATCATCGCCGAGTGACGCGCCGGCGGCGTCGCCACGAGGCGCTGCGTCCACGCGACGCCGTCGAACTCCCACGTGTCGGCGAAGGTCGGGCAGGAGAAGCCGAAGCACTGCGCGATGCCGCCGAACAGCACCGTGCGCCCGCGCGTCGAGTCATAGCAAAGGCTCGCGGACGATCGCGGCGGCGGCGTCCCCGTCACCTGCGTCCAGTTGGTGCCGTCCCATTCCCAGTGAGCGTCGGCCGCAGGCGCCGCGTAGAGATTGGGATTGCCGCCGCCAAACATCACGACGCGCCCACGTACGAGGTCGGTCGTCATCGAGGCACCGGTGCGCGCCGACGGGCCGATGGCGAAAGGGATCTGCGTCCATGTCGTGCCGTCCCATTCCCAGAAGTCCCCGAGTGGCGTCGTCGCCGCGGGACCCGTCGGCACGCCACCGAACAGCACGATGCGATTGCGGTTCACGTCGAATGCCATCGCGTGATGCGATCGCGCGGGCGGGCGCACGGCGGGGAGAAGCTGGCTCCACAGCGAGCCGTTCCATTCCCAGGTCTCGTCGCTGGAGCCCTCGCCGTTCAGGCCGCCGAATGCGACTGTGCGTTGGCGCGTGAGGTCGTAGGCCAGCGCGACACCCGTTCGCCCAGTCAGTCGGACCACACCGGTCGGTTCCCGCCATTGCACTTGGGCCATTGCTCCAGCGAGTGGAACCAGTGAGGCGGCAACCCAGGCGAGGCGCGAGACCGTCGCATCGGCGCGACGACCAAGGGAACTCTGTTGGTTCATGCGCCGTACGATCGGGGCACGGGGGGCAACTGACAAGGCCCCGAGTGCGTTCGCCCGATCTTGCCGTGATGACGGTAGTCCGGCGGCGGGGCGCCGGCGGTGCACGATGCCACTGGCGCGGCGGTTCTCGGGTCAGGCGCTCGCGCGCGCAAGTCGATCGCGAACGCCGTCCCACGCGGTTCCGGGTGGCACATCTTCGACGACGATGCGCGTCATGCCGCGGTCGTCCATGGCGTGCAGCTCGGCGTAGAGCCAGCGGGCATAGCCGTGCGGGTCGTCGGGCATCGCGACGCACGCGGCTGGGGCGGCTGCCGCGCATACGCTTTCGCCGATCGCGAGGGCCGCGACCAGTTCGCCAGCTCTGCGGGCGTCATCGATTGCTCGCGCCATCGCGCCGACGTCGCCATGGGGGATGCGCACCAGTTTCGCCCGCGGCGCGTAGTGCTTCTTCGACATGCCAGGCGCTGGGCGCCCGGCGTCGCCATCGTCGCTCGCCTCTACCCGCCGGATCGGCATGCCGAGTTCGTGTTCGATCTCAGCTTGCGATACGCCCCCTGGCCGCAGCATCGTCGGCACCGGACCACTGAGGTCGAGCACCGTGCTCTCGATGCCGACTTCGCAACGGCCGCCGTCGAGGACCAGCACGTCGGCATCGGGCAGCGAGTTCTGCACGTGCTGCGCGGTGGTCGGCGAGACCGCGTTGGCGCGATTCGCGCTCGGCGCTGCGATCGGTACGCCGGCCGCACGCAACAACGCGAGGGCTACCGGATGTGCTGGCACGCGAACGCCGACCTTCGTGAGCCCGGCGGTCACCGAGTTGGGGATCGACGCGTTCTTCTCGAGCACGATCGTCAACGGGCCGGGCCACCATCGCGCGGCGAGTTGCTCGGCGATTCGCGGCCACTCGGCGACGATTCTGCGCGCGCCCGCGACGTCCGCGACATGGACGATCAAGGGGTTGTTCGATGGTCTGCCCTTCGCTCGGTAGATGCGTGCGACTGCGCTTGGGTCGAGGGCGTTGGCGCCGAGGCCATACACCGTCTCGGTGGGGAACGCGACGAGTCGCCCGTTGCGCAACTGTGCTGCCGCGCGTGCGATCGCGTCGGGGTCAGGTGCGTCTTGGTCGACCAGCAGCAGTTCCATGCAGTGGACTCTAGTGGGCTGACTTCCAAGTTCGAACTCCATGTCGGCGAGTCATGCTCGGCGTGCGCAAGGCACCGTGACGACTCTGCTGGTCGGTGACGACGTTGACGAGCGGCAACGCTGCACGCAGCGTGAAGCGCTCGCGACATGGAGTACGAACCCGAGAGTCGGGCCACTCGAATTGGCGTCTCAGAGCAGCAGGAGTCGCGACCTTGCTGGATGTGAAACCGCAGCGGCGCGGACTCTCTGTGATACCTAGAGCCTCCTCGACGCCGCCGGTGTCAGCAGCGTTCGCGCGGCGTCACGCCCATGCCATGGGTGAAGTCCGTTGCGGTTCCAAGAAGTGGTTTCCCAACGAGCCGGCCGCAGCAGCTCTGGTGTTGGGAAACCACTTCTAGGTCCGTCGGGCAGCCATCGCGGGGCCTATTCGGCGGCAGCGATCGCCTCTTTGCTGGCCCCATCTTCGTCGCACCACATTGCGTCCGACCGCGCGCAATGCGGGGGAATGCCGGCATCGCCCTGCCGAGCGTGGGTTTCCAATGCGGTGCAGAGCGTTGGCTCGGCTCGCTACGCCTTTCAGCCGGACCCCGCCGATGGACGGCGCGCTATCATCGCGTGCGCTCCGAGATCTGCACTATGAACCTCTCTATTGTGATGGGCTCGACCTTGCTCGCTGCGATTGCGTGCATCGGGTCCCTCGATGCCCAAGAGCAGCCCGGCCAAGTCCTCGTCGGCGGGCTCACGACGACGCAAGTGCCGAGCGTCCCTGGCGGGCTCTGGCTCGTGGATGTTGCGCAGGCCTCGATCACGCCCCTAGTGAACGTGCCGGCGCCGTTGACCATGACCTCGTCGCTCTGTGCGGATCCGTATGTGCGTGGTCGCTACTACGCAGGTACCTACAACGTCACCGGGACGAGCGGCAGTATCTGCGAGATCATCGAGTTCCAGGCGAGCGCTGGGATCGTCACGAGTTGGCGAGTCGTCAATGCCCAGCCGTTGTTCGAGGACTACGTCGTCGCTGTGGCGGTCGTCGGGGAAGATCTCATCTACCTCGGTCGGCAATCGCTGAGTCGCATCAGCAAGAGCAGTGGTGTTCGTACGGAGCTGGCCACGATTGGCGCCGCACTCGTGCCAACGGCTATGGCCTGCGATGGTCGCCATGCCTACATCGTGGCCAACGTGCACAACGTCCACCGTGTGGACTTGATGGGCACGCAGCCGCCGTTCTTGCTGCATCGGGCCCAAGTCGGCGTCGTCGATCTGATCAACGCGATCGCGATCGACGACAGCGGCCACTTGCTCCTCGGCGTCGTCGACAACCCCTTCGGTTTGCCGGTGACGTCGTTGCGCACCGTGAACATCGACGATGGTGCGCTGGTGAGCTACCTGCAGCTCCCGTTCGTGGGCCCGCGGTCGATCGGCTTCGATTGCCGCACGCACGACATCCTGATCGCCGGTGGCATCAGTGGGGCAGTGTCCGGGATTGCGGTCGTGCACGACGGGGTGATTACCAGTGCCCCGTTCGGCTCACTGCCAAACGCCCTGCCCGCGCTCGCCATCGCGCAATCGCCGCCGCTGCATCACTTCGGCACGGTGTGTCCTACGAGCGCGGGGGAACTGCACATCAACGGCCGCACCCAACCGAGCCGCGGCAACGCCCAGTTCGGCATCGACGTGCGCACGCCGATTCCGGCGGCCTTGCATGTGTTGTTCCTCGGCGGCCACATTGGCGCGGGTCAAGCCCTCGATCTGGGCCCGTTCGGCGCGCCTGGCTGCGAACTCGGCTTACAGCCCTACGCGAGTCTGATCGTCCTGGTTGGAGCCGATGGTGCAGGCTTCTTGTCCCTGCCGGTCCCGGCCACCGCAGCCCTCGCGGGAGCCGCGTTCGATGTGCAGCTGGCAGCCCTCGATCCGTTTGCCAATGCCCTCGGTGTCGCGGGCTCGCAGCCTGGGTCGATCATCATCGAGTGACCGCCTGGCTGCCGTCGCCGGCGGTCGGGCGATATGCCGAGGCAGGGACTCGGCTGCTACAAGGGAGGGCCACAGGCACTGGCAGCTGGCTGTGACCCCGACGATCGCTGGCGAGGTGGCCTACTCCCTGCGGAGTCCGTGGATCCCGCTTCGAGTCCGCGACCTGCCTTGGTCGCTGTGGCTCGGCGCCGCGCGCCGGCTATTCTGAAACCCTGCAGCCTTTCTGCACCCCGCGCGTCGGTGGCTGCCGCCCGCATCCGCCCGTTGCGCGAGAGTTCGAGGAGTCCACGATGTTCGCGATGTCCCCCCTGTTGTCCCTGGTCGCGCTGTTCGTCTTCGCCGCCGTCGGTTCGGCGCAACAGAAGGTTCTGATCCCAGAGAAGCTCGAACGCGCCACCGTGGTGGACGAGAACGGCGTTGCCCAGTGGGCCGAGTACAAGGGCGACGAGTGCCCCAACTGCGTCGGCAAGGGCAAGGTGAAGTGCACGACGTGCGAGCGCTATCCCGAAGACGCGAAGTTCTGCCTCGACTGCGAGCGCAAACCCGAGCGCGAGGCCCCTTGCCGCATGTGCGCCGGCGAGGGCAAGCTGAAAGACCCACTGCACACAGCGCCGTGTCCTGCCTGTGGCGCGGCTTCGTTCCTGATCTGCGTGCTGTGCGCCGGTCGCGGTGAGATCGGCGTCGCCGGGGCGCCCAAGCCGACCAAGTGTCCTGGCTGCTCGGGCGACGGCGGCTGGAAGTGCGCCACCTGCGACGGCAAGCGCTTCGTCGAGATGGCGGCCTTCAAACCCTCGTTCGCAGACGCGAAAGACAAGGACCTGCAGAAGGCTCTGACGCAGACCGACGCTCTGCTGAAGCAGCTCGAGGACTTCGCCCCGGTCGGTGGACCCAAAGCCCGCAAGGAGGTCAAGGCGCTGACCAAGATGATGGAGAGCGTGCAGGCGACCTTTCCGGCGCTGAAGCGGACCATCAAGTCGACTGATGACGTGATGAACAAGGTCTACGGTGGTTCGCAGTTCCAAGGCCACGAGGAGAACGAAGCGAACACGATGAAGATGGTGGCTGCGCACACGGCCCACTACCTGAAGCACCAGAAGCGAATGCTCGAGCTGGTCCACAAGCGCGCCGAGGCGAATGCGAAAGTGGACGGAGCGGGCAAAGACGAGAAGTCGGGTAAGGACAGCAAGGGCAAGTGACGCTGCCCCGCGCGACGCCGAGCCGGTAGTCTCCGGCGGATGCTGCGTCCGCGTTCTGCGTCCTCGGATCTTCCCGCGTTCGGCCCCCCGTCGTGGGCTCTGTTGTCGCTGATGCTGCCGCTCGCGGCCCAGAGCCCAGGCGGTCCAGCTGTTGGCAACCCGACGCTGCTTCGAGCGCCGACTGTTGCCGCCGCCGCAGTAGATCCGAGCGGATCCGCAGCCCTCGTCGCCAAGGTCCGCCGCAGCGTGGTGCACGTCGTCGTCGAAGTCGACGGGCCGCGCGGCAAGTTCCCGATCGTGCGCATGGCGAGCGGCGTGGTTGTCGACCAGAAGGGCCTGGTGCTGACCTTTCGCCACCTCGTGCGCGAAGTGCAGGGTGCGACGGACAAGCGCCTGTTGGTGCAGCTCGACGACGCGGCTAACACGCAGCTGCCCGCTGCGATCGAGGCGATCGATGACGCTACGGGGCTGGTGCTGCTCAAGGTCACGCCGCCGGAGGGTGGCCTCGTCGCCGCGACCTTTGGCGCGCCGCGCCCCGCGATCGGTGAGCCGGTCGTCGTTCTCTCGCGACCAGACGGCAAGGACATGCTCGCCTTCCTCGGGGTCGCCAGCAACGCCTCGTCGGGCATCGAGATCGGCGGGGCCCAGTTGGCCGCCGAACAGGTGTTCTTGTGCGATTCGCGCAACGACGAACGCTGCGACGGCGCGCCGGCGTTTGACGCGCAGGGACGGGTGCTCGGGATCTACGCCAGCGAACACGTGCAACGCGACGTTTCCGACCCGAAGCTCGAGGACCTGCTGAAGCCGAGCTTTGGTGCGCTGGTCACGGCTTCGTGCATCCAAACGGTGTTCGCCTCGGCGCTCGGCGGTGGGGCCCCGAAGGCCGGCCCCGTGCACCCGCAAGCCGCGGCCGTGCAGGCCATGCTGCCGTCGGTCGTCACCGTGTGGGCTGGCGAGGGCGAGTTTCCGAAGGCCGGTCCGCTCGATCCTGGTGGCGTGGTGCGCGTGCCAGGACTCGGCTCCGGCGTGGTCCTCTCGGCTACGGGTTTGGTCGTGTGCAATGCGCACGTCGCCAAGAAGGGCACGCCGCGCCTTCGCGTTGCGGATGGCTCGGTCTACGAGGCAGAGCTGCTGCACACGAGCTCGAGCATCAATCTGGCGCTGCTCCGAGTGAAGCTGCCGGTCGGTGCGACCTTGTCGGCAGCCGTGTGCAACCAAGACGACGACATCGAGGTCGGCGAGGTGATGCTCGCGGTCGGCAGGCCCTATGGAGCTGCGGTCGTCACGGCGGGCGTCGTCTCGGCCAAGCGGGATCGCGAGGGTGGTCGCATCCAGGCCGACGCCAACCTCGGCAATCAAAATGGCGGCGGGGCCGTCATCGATGTCCACGGACACCTGCTCGGAATCGGCGACGCCGGCGCCATCGATCCGATCGAGATGCAGTTCGCGCAGCGTGGCGATCGCGTGTCGACCGAGACCAACCTGTCGACGTTTGTCGGCATCGCGCGCGTCCGCCGCGCCTTCCAGGAGCAGATCGAAGAGCACGCGACTGCGACCGAGTCGATCCGCGCCGCGGGGCGGGATCCGGAACGCCGGGAAGCGCGGCGGACCGCGCTTTCACGCATGGTCGAGCAGCAGGCTGGGGCCATGCTCAACATCTACGTTTCGAGGAATGTGACCGCCGTCGATGAGGACGACCCGTTCGCCTCGATGAAGGAGCAGAAGTTCGTGCCGATGAGCCTGGGTTCGGGCGTGATCATCGATGCGTCGGGCTTGGCGCTGTCCAACTGGCACGTGGTCGACGACGCGACCAAACCGGATGGTTCGATGGTGCAAGACCATCAGGTCACGGCGCGGGTGTTCGGCGGCAAGGAGTATCGCGTCAAGGTGCTCAGCATCTCGCGCGAGGACGACCTGTCCTTGCTGCAGCTCGAACTCGAAGCTGGCGAAACAGTGCACGCCATCGAGCTCGGCAGTAGCGAGGCTCTCGCCGTTGGCGAATGGGTCGCGGCGATCGGCAATCCGCACGGACGTGCCAACACGGTGACGTTCGGTATCGTCTCGGCCAAGGACCAATCGATCCGGGTGAAGGGGCGCTTCGAGAAGCTCGGTCCGTTGGTCGAGACGGATGCGGCGATCAACGGCGGCAATAGCGGCGGTGCCTTGCTGGACATGCGCGGCCGCCTTGTCGGGATCAACAGCGCTGGCGGTGGCACGTTCAACAACAAGGGCTACGCGATCGAGGTCGACCACGTGCGCCAGCAGGTTCTCTCGCTGCTGCTGCAAGCCTACAAGTTGCGAAGTGCGGATCTCGGCATGCGCGTGCTCGACGACAACGGCAAAGTGCTAGTGCTCGATTGCGACCCGCGTGGCCCGGCCGCGCGTGCCGGCGTCAGGGCTGGCGATTGCATCGTCGCTCTCGACGGGACGCAGATCTCGTGGAGCCCGGCGTTTGCACTCCAGTTGCAGAATGCGAGGCCTTTGGTCGAGATCGAGTTGAAGCTCCTGCAAAACGGCCAGAGCAACACGCTTCGGATCGCCCCCCTTGCTGCCGAGGTCTTCGCCGTACTCCGCCAGTCGGGATTGCAGGTCCGCGACTTCCCGTTTGCTGAAGACGAAACGCGGATGCGGGCGGCGGCGATCTCGCTGCATCGTCAGTTCACTGGCGACGCCACGGGCGAGCCCCAGCAGATCCCTGAGTCCGCGGTCGTGGTGGAGAAGTACTTTCCGGGCGAGCAGAGAGAGGGTGTCGACGTGAAGGACGGCGACCTTGTGCTGGCGATCGAACTGCGCAGCGAGAGCGGCGATCCGGTGCTGAAGCGCATCGACAGCGTCGCGTCCCTCCGCGACCTCTGGAACGATCGCCAACTCGGCAGCTATGACGGGGCAGAGTGGCGCGTTTGGATCGCCCGCGGCTCCGAGGTGCTGGCGGTCAAGTGGACTGGCAAGCGCCTGTTCTGGTGAGCGGCAGAGCCGGATGGCGCGTGGTTGCGGCGTAGATCTGGCCGACACGCTGGCCGGCCATGCCCTTGCAGGCACCGGCCGCACCAGTCGAAGCCGAGGACCGCGGCCACGGGGTTCCCGTGCCGCGTGCTACGCGCTGCGTTCTCGCTCGGCGCGCAGTCTGGTCAGGCACGCAGTCTGGTCAGGCACGCCGGGGCGGAGTCGCAGGCCGCTCGGCTGCCGAGGTGAGGCGTCGGCGCCGAACGCAGCGGCTGCGAGGTCTCACTTCGCGGAGAACCCGCCCTTCAGTACCTGTTGCGCGTCGCCGCCCATCCAACTCCAGGCGAACTGGACCTTGCCCTTTGGCAGCGGATCGAGCGGCCAGAACGTTGCCATGCCGGGGGCGGACGTGGTCCGCACGGTGCCATCGTCGAACACCAGCACGCCCTCGATCGCGTCGCCCTTCGGGCCACGCATCGAACAGTTGAGGGAGCCGCGAACACCGAGGCCGCCGGTGCTGCCGAAGTGGATCGTGAGTGGGAAGCCGATGGTCTTCTGGCCCTCGCGCCCGTGCTTCTTGAGCAATGCCTCGACCTCGGATCCGAGGTCCGCCACCGCGACTTCGCGTTCGAAGGTGAGCCCGCCGTCGGTGCGCGGCGGATAGCAATCGGCACCGGCACTCGCGGCCTTTGGCTGGCCGATGCCGCTCGTGGCATTGATCACCAGCACGTCGCCTTCGAGATACATGCCGACCGAGAGGATCGTGTTGTTGACCAGCGCGTCGCGATAGCCGGGCAGGTAGACCCATTTTTCAAAGGTCTTCTTGGCGTTGCCGATGCTGGCGTCCGGGATCACCAGCGCCATTTGGGCAAACAGACTGCCGACGTAGCTGCCGCCGAGATCGACGGACTGCGTGTGCATCGACGCTGGGTCGCGCAGGTCCTTGTTCTTCTTGAGGTACTCCGCGTGCTCCTTGCAGCGCGAGGAGAAGTTGGCCGACCAAGTGACGGGCGTCTTGCCAAACGTCTTGCGTGCGGCGTTGTAAGCCTCGAGCCACTTGTCCACGCCCTTGCTGATCGCGGCGAGCGGCGGCGTGTTGTTCTGGATGGCCTTCAGCACGGGTGACGCGCCGGTCCAGAAGTCTTCCCACTCCTTGTCGAGCTGCGCGACAGGCAGCTTGTGCTGCTCTTCGAACTGCTTGTCGAAGTCAGCGGGCTGCTTCTGGCGCTTCTGCTGCATGTCCACGGCGATGGCGTCCATGGTGCGCAGCATCTCGGGGTCGCGACGCATCATGTAGTCGCAGAACGACCAAGCCTTGATGCGCTCTTCGTTGCTGAAGTTCGACGCCTCGCAGAACGGCAGCCTGTTGGCCGGGATGCCGCCGGTGCTGCGCCAGGCGAGTTCGAGGCTCAGATTCTTCCAGACGTCGAAGTCCGGGGACTGGAACTCGCGGTCCTCTTCGCTCGCAGTCGTGCCCTGCTGCTTCTTCAGGTCGACCGAGAACAGTCGGTTGTTGTTGAAGATCATGCCGACCAGCGTGTGGCCGATGCCTTCCACATACGCGTCGGAAGCGAAGCCGGCGCAGCCACGCGCGACGTTGCGCACGCACGAGTCGAGCAGTACCTGAACGCCCGTGGTAGCGGCAACGTTGGTGCGCCCGATGCCGCAGCTTGCGGTGTTCTCGAGTCGCCATTCGAGGTCGGGGACCTGGTTTGCCTTGAGGATCTGCTGAAAGGTCTCCTTGGCGTCGAAGCACGCCCAGTCCTGCGGCCAGGCTCCGTCCTTTACCGGCCACGGGAACGCGACCTTGCACACGCGCAGTGTGCGCTCGGCCCAACGCAGCCCGTTGCAGAGGCTGTCGAGTTGGTCTTCGTCGCCGTGCAGCGTGAAGTGCTCGGACCTCACTGTGATGTACTTCACCTGAGCGCGGTCCAGCGGCTCGCACTGGACGTCGGTGACCTGCTTGACCTCGTAGTCGGTCTTCGACTGTTCCTCGACTGCCTTCTCGATCGCCTTGCTGCGATCATAGAGGCTCTTCTCTAGGCCGGTCCCGGACAGCGCGCCGACCTCGACGTAATCGAGCGCCTTCTTGGCCTGTTCATCGTCGTCGACCCAGCGCAGCACCATGCGCCAATGGTGGTTCGCTCGGTCGGTGCGCCCGGCCTTGCCCCACTTGTCGGCCTGCAAGCGGTGCATACCGGCGAGGTCCTTCTTCAGCTGTTCGTAGGCGCGCTGCAGTGGCTGGCCTTCGGCGCCGTTTCCTGTGTCGGTCTTGGGGTATGGCTTGTTTGTGTCGGGGTTCCAGCTGTTGCCGACCTTCACGTAGCCGAGTCCGGTCCATGCTTCGACGTTGTCCGGGTCGTAGAGCTTGTGGACCTGCAGCCAGACGACTTTGGCGATGCGCGGGAAACCCTTGTCGAAGGACTTCTTGGCGAACGCGTTCAGCGACTTGGCCTGACGCTGGTTGAAGTCGGCTTCCTCGTTGGCTTGTGCGGCAGCGCTGGCGACGAGGGTGAACGCAACGAGGCTGGAGACAAACGGACGATGGGTCATGAGCACGGGTGCGGGGTCGGGTGCAGGAGCGAACAGTCTAGCGACGGCGGGGCAGGGCCGCATCCGGTCGGCGCTGGCGCCTGGGGTTCTGCGTCGTCGTTGGCAAGCAGAGGCAGCATGCGCACCGAGTCGCTGCGGGCGCGGCTGCTGGCCGCATCGGGGTCCCAGCGACAGCGGCCCAGTGCCCTATGGTGGCGACCGCGGCCACCGATTTTGGTGCGGCCTTCAGGTGCGGTTCGCGGGGCTCCGCGCACTTTCTGTCCAATGCGGGCTCATCCCTTCAACGCGGCGCGGAGGGCGGCGATGTCGCCGGCGAAGTCGTCCGGTTGACGCGGCCCGAACGACACGCGGATGAAGTGCGCCAGAGGCGAGTTCGCCCCGCGGCGGTGCATGTCGCAGAGTTCTCCTGGCAGGATCGCGGCCTTGTGCCTGAACAACCGGCGATTGAACTCGGCGGCGTTGAGACCTCCCGGCAGTTTCATCCAGGCGTAGAAGCCGCCGTTGCCGGTGAAGTCGACAAAGCCCAGGGCCTTCAAGGCCTCGACATAGCGCGTGCGCTGGCCGCCGTAGAACTTGGCGATGGCAATGCGGGCCGCGTCGATGTGTGGCTTGGCGAACAGCTGCAGCACGTAGTTCTGGCTCAGCTGGCTGACGCCGCCCATTCCGTACGACGAGAAGTTGCGCAGCACCTCGATTTCGCGCGCTGGACCCAAAACCCAACCGGTGCGAGCTCCGGGGGCCTGGAGGCCCTTGGTCGCGGCGCCGACGACGAACAGGTTGTGCGCATCGAGGTCCTTCACGTGGGCGAGGACGCTCTCGGGCGGATCGACGAAGAACTCGTAGGCCTCGTCGATCAGGGCCGCAAAGCCCTTTTCCTTGCTCCAGGTCGCGAGTTTGCCGAGGTCGTCGCGCTGCAGCGTCACGCCGGTCGGGTTGCCGGGGTTGCTGCGCAGCAGCAGTTGGCGCGAGCTCCCGTCCGACTGTTGGTGCGCCTTGCGATGGTCGTCGAGCGTCGGTCGGAAGCGGTTCTGCTCGTTGCTGGCGACGATCGTGTAGTCGCGCGCGCAGTGCCGGAGCATGTCCCAGTAGGGCGTGTACTCGGTTTCTTCGATCGTGACGCGCAGGTCCTTCTCGAGCATCCACAGGAGCGCGACAAGGCCCGGGCGACCGCCGGCGAACAGCATCACGTTGGCGTCCGTGAGCGAGCACCCGTAGTGCCGGTTGTAGTAACTCGCGATCGCCTGTCGCAGCAAAGGCGTGCCGTCGGCCTTCGGGTACATGCGATCCGTGGCCGTGACCGGCAGGGTCGACGGGAGATCTGGGCCTCCGGGGACTCTGGTCACCAGCGGGAAGCCTTGGCTCAACGGATGGGTGCCCGGATCGCCGATGTAGGAACCCGTTTGCTGGGCAAAGGCGAAGAGCACCTGATAGATGCCCATCGGGTCGCGCCGGGTGAGGAGCGTCATGAGCGCATCCATACCCCGGCGGCCGGCCACTGGAAAGCGCCCGCATGCAGCCGCCGTGCGGCTGCGCGTCGTGGTCAGCGGCTCTTCTTTGCCTTGCGCTCGATTGCGGCGCCGATGAACTCGCGGAAGAGCGGCTGCGGTTGCAGTGGCTTGGTCTTGTACTCGGGGTGGAACTGCACCCCGACGAAGAACGGGTGGTCCGCCAACTCGATGATCTCGACGAGATCGAGCTTCGGATTGACGCCCGACATGACCATGCCGGCCTCGCTCAGTCGCGAGCGGTAGTCGTTGTTGAGTTCGAAGCGGTGGCGATGGCGCTCGCGGATCGCTTCCTTGCCGTAGGCGCGGTGGGCGTGCGTGCCCGGCTTGATCGCGCAGTCGAAGGCGCCAAGGCGCATCGTGCCGCCCTTGTCGTTCACGCGTTTCTGCTCCTCCATCAGGCTGATGACCGGGTTGGCGGCCTGTGGGTCGTACTCGGTGGTGGTCGCATCGGTGATGCCGAGCTTGCTGCGCGCAAACTCGACGACCGCGGCCTGCATGCCGTAGCAGATTCCGAAGAACGGGATCTTGTTCTCCCGCGCGTACTTGATGCTGGCGATCTTCCCTTCGAAGCCACGTTCGCCGAAGCCACCGGGGACGAGAATGCCATCGACGCCGGCGAGGTGCTTCTCAGCGCCGTCGTTGTAGACCGCTTCGGCCGAGACCTTGCGCAGCTTGATCTTGGCAGCGTGGGCGATGCCGGCGTGGCTGAGCGATTCGTAGATCGACTTGTAGGCGTCGTGCAGCTCGATGTACTTGCCGCTGACGGCGATCTCGACCTCGTGCTCGGGGTGCTTGACGACCTGGAGCATTCGCTCCCAGTCACTGGTGTCCGCGGGGCGCTTCTGCTCGAGGTGCAGTTGGTCGAAGATGCGGCGCGGCAAGTCGCTGCGCATCAGCATCAGCGGCACCTCGTAGATCGAGAAGTCCACGTCGCGTTCTTCGATCACCGATTCCGGCCGCACATTGCAGAACATCGAGATCTTGCGCGCCATGTCCGGCTCCATGGGGACCTCGG